>JBBSKG010000055.1:0-17247 GCA_038256565.1 Acidimicrobiales bacterium
CGCCAAACACGCCACTAACCCACCATCGTAACGGCCGGGGGTAGTCACGTAAAATATTCCGCTCGGCGTCCTGGCCTTCGGTCTGGCTGTCTACCAAACAACGGTGGTGCCAAAGCCGTAGCCTCGGACCGAGAGCCGATGGCGGGAGGTTCCGACAACCACTACTTGCTCTATTGCTCTATTCCACAATGGGCTGATCGGGATATTCGTAGTTCGAAAAGATGGCAACGTAGGGAGCAGGGTCACCTTCCCACCCAAGAGCAGAGATCTGAGCAACCGTCCGGCGTCCGCCAATCGAGCGCAGAATCTCAAATGTGCTCGCAGTCACCGTGGCCCCAGGGTCGCCTTCACCCAGAACTCGTTCAGTTCCGTCAGGGCGAACGAGTAACGCTGGTAACCCTGCACCGACAATGCGGCCCGAAAGAGCGTCCAGGTAGCCGGTGGCGGCTAGTTCATATGTAGCGCCCTCTCTGGCACCGGGAAGACCAAGCGCCCCACGAATATCCTGCTCATGTGTCACAAGGTCACCGATGAGCAAATCACCCATCATCGGGGGCATATTTGTCAACCAAGTGTCGATCTTCGGGCCGACCTCGTCCCATTCGTCGAGAAGCTCGCTCAGGTTAAGCCCCTTGCGGGCATCGACAGCAGCCTGAATCCACTCATGCACATCACCGCTGGGGAAGTTGCCCTCTGTCATGTCGGCGGCAACACCAACGACGTGGCCCATCAGGCTCCGCACGTCCCACTTGGGACAGGCCAATGTCATGGTGGACAACTGAGCCTCGTCGAGGCCAGCGAGAAAGCCTGAAAGGCGTTGGCGGCCTTCAACGTGAGCCTTTGCGTATTGCGACATCGTTCCCCTTTTGATCATGGCGCACCCCTTGGAGCACCGGGGCAAGCATAGGATCGGACATCTGTCTGCGGCGATTGTGGGATAGACAATGCGCTATGGGTATCTACGAAGATCGAGTACTTCCACGAGTGATTGACATGCTCTTGAGCGGTCCTGTGTTCGCCAAGCTTCGGCGACGTGTGGCCTCCGGCCTTGAGGGTGAAGTTCTCGAGGTTGGCTTTGGTTCAGGACGCAACGTGCCGTTCTACCCGCCCGCCGTACAAAGGGTTCAAGCCGTGGACCCGGCTACGGCAGGTCGAAAGATCGCTGCCAAACGAGTCGCAGCGAGCAGCGTGCCAGTGGAATACATCGGCCTCGATGGACAACGTCTGGCGTTGGAGGACAACAGTGTTGACCACGTGCTCGTCACTTGGACGCTGTGCACGATCCCCGATGTCGGGCTCGCCCTGCGGGAGATCCACCGAGTGTTGCGACCTGGGGGTGCGCTTCATTTCGTGGAACATGGTCGTGCACCTGACCCAAACATTGCCCGTTGGCAAGACCGCCTCACACCTCTTCAGCGCCGAATCGGAGGAGGTTGCCACTTGAACCGATCGATCGATCAACTGATTGTCAATGCTGGATTCGAGATTGTGAAGCTTGACAATTTCTTCGTCAAGGGGCCCAAGCCTTTCGGCTACATGTACGAAGGCGTCGCAGTCCCAGTCAAGAAAAGCTGACCGGTCACGGACTTTTCCCTTGACAAGCGATTCGAAGAAGCGTCGACCGACGGCGAATGCGTCCACCCCGGGCCCGACCCGCTTCCTGCCCAAATTCAGGAAGATCGCTCCCCTTCCAAGAACTAGTGTCAAAGAAAAGCTAAATCAGAGGAGCGTCTGTTATGGGAAATATCACATTTGAAAGTTTCGATGCAGAGATTGCTGCGGGCATGTTGAAGTCGGCACAGGCCGCAGGGGGGCTGACTGCGTATCTTCAGTTTCGCCATGTGGAACTAACTGCTGGTCGCTTGGTTGCAGAGTTCGATGCACGAGACGAATTGAAGACGCCATTTGGAAACCTTCACGGTGGGTGTCTCTCAGCATTTGTGGATCACTGCCTCGGCACGGTCTTTTACCCAGTCATTGCCCGTGGAGCATGGGTGGCAACCACCGAGTTCAAGCTCAACCTGACCCGACCAGTAAGCGACGGAACGGTCGTTGCGGTTACCGACATCATTGCCCTCGGAGGCCGTACCGGCGTGGCGACAATTCACATCTCCAACAACGACAAACTGGTCTGCGCCGCGCAAGGCACTGTTTCGATCATCAAGCCCAAGGCCTGAAAGAACAGGCTTAACGACCCGAGACGGGTCCTAAGCAACAGCGGCTTCGGACAACAGTGCAGTGAGTCGCGACTCGCAGCGACCGTATTTTTTACGGTAACCACCTAGGCGATAAGACGCATGAAAGAGTTCATCGACCGAACATCCCGAAGCAAGAAGGGTGATCTCCGCCTCGTACAGCTCATCGACAAACTGCACGAACAAGAGAGCGTCGCCTTGATTCACAATTGGATGGAAGCCCTTAACCATCACCACGTCTAGACCATCGAGCAATGGCGAAAATTGGACTGGATGGACACGGCGTAAATGCTCCAACAGATCGTCAAAATTGTCCACAGATAATGAAGTCGCCCTTGAACTATCAATGCTTGGTCCGGCGATCAGCGCGTCAAGTTCTCCTTCATCAAAAAGTTGCCCGTGAGTCACCTGGCTGCGCCGGTAGTCAGGGCCATCTACGCGCAGAGTCTCAAAATGTGAGGCTATGGCGGCAATTTCGCGAGTGAAATCTTCGGCGCTGAAACGCCCCTCTCCCAGACGTTCTGGCAGCGAGTTAGAAGTTGCCGCTACCCGAACTCCTTTGGCAATTACCCCACGCAAAAACGTAACAGCCATCAACGTATTGGCAACATCATCTAGCTCGAACTCATCAATACAGATCAAACGAAACGATGAAAATGTGCGGACTGCCTCTTCCATGCCCAGAAAGCCAACAGCGGCAGTCAGTTCGGCAAAGCTCAAATAGGCCGCTGCGAAACCTCGATTGTTGACTTCATGCCACAGCGATGCGAGCAAATGAGTCTTGCCAACTCCATAACCACCATCGACATACCGACCATGATGACCCCCAATGTCATCTTCTGGGGCACCGCTTCGTACTCGCCGAAACCACCGGCGTGGCGACCGGTCTGGCGACTGGCTTGGGCTCGCACCACAAATCTCCTCAGCAAAGGCCAGCATCGCTGCGAGAGCCTCAGACTGAGAAACATGTTCGACATTGGGAACGTAACCAGAGAAACGCACGCCAGAGAAACGTCGTGGGGGGTGAAATCGCGCCACGAGTTCTTCAGGGCCCAACGATGGAACCCGATCAACTAAGGCCCAGTTACCGATTACCGGTCACTCCCATTCAATGGTTCCCGGTGGCTTTGAGGTGATGTCATAAACCACCCGATTCACACCTTCGACCTCATTGATAATCCGATTCGAAAACCGTTCTAGCAGGTCATAGGGCAACCTTGCCCAGTCGGCAGTCATCGCATCGTCGCTGGTTACTGCACGCACAATTATGGGGTACGCATAGGTGCGCTCATCGCCCATCACACCCACCGAACGAATATCTGGCAACACCGCAAAGGCCTGCCAAATATCGCGTTCAAGGCCAGCACGTGCGACCTCTTCTCGCACAATGGCATCGGCATGGCGCAAGATCGCCACGCGCTCAGGAGTCACCTCGCCAATGATCCGCACGCCCAGACCAGGGCCGGGGAAGGGCTGACGCCAGACGATCTCATCAGGAAGGCCCAACTCTTCGCCAACCTTGCGCACCTCATCTTTAAACAACAGACGCAACGGTTCGATCAGCTCGAAATCCATATCATCAGGTAGCCCACCGACGTTGTGATGTGACTTGATCTTCGCTGCCTCAGAGGTTCCTGACTCAATGACATCGGGATACAACGTCCCTTGGACCAAGAACCCAGCGTCTTCCAAACCCTCGGCAGCCTTTTCGAACTCACGAATGAACTGCTCGCCGATTGCCTTTCGCTTCTCTTCGGGGTCGATGATTCCAGAAAGACGTTCAAAAAAACGATCGGCAGCATGCACGTGAACCAAATCAATACCTTGATGGCGCTGGAAAGTGTCGACCACTTGATCGCTCTCGCCTTCACGCATAAGTCCGGTGTCGACATAGACACAGGTGAGTTGTTTGCCCACGGCGTGATGCACTAATGCCGCCGCAACAGCAGAATCAACTCCCCCAGAAAGCCCGCAGATAACCCTCTCGCCGCCAACCTGAGCCTTGACCGCTTCAATCTGAGTCTCAATGATCGAGGTCATCGTCCAGCTAGGCCGAGCATCGCACACACTGTGAAGGAAATGTTCCAGCAGCGCTTGACCTCTAGGCGTATGCGCCACCTCGGGGTGATATTGCACACCGAAAATCTTGCGACTGGGAGATTCAAGAATGGCAATCGGAGCCTCAGTCGTACCGGCCACCGCATTGAAACCTTCAGGAAGCACACTGATCGAATCGAAGTGGCTCATCCAGACGTCTTGAGTTACTGGGACAACTGGACCAAGCAACTGCGAGGGGCCCGACATCTCTAGTGTTGTGCGGCCATATTCGCCCTTGCCAGTGTTAGTAACCTCGCCGCCGAGTTGGTGAGCAATCAGCTGCGCGCCATAACAAATACCCAAGATTGGAATGCCCAACTCGAAAATCGCAGGGTCAAGCCTTGGGGAACCCTCGACATGAACCGATTTGGGCCCGCCACTCAAGATGATGCCGACGGGGTTATCGGCAGTGATTTCAGCTGGTGTCACTCGATGCGAAACGATCTTAGAATAGACACGCGCCTCGCGAACGCGACGCGCAATGAGTTGAGCGTACTGCGCTCCGAAATCTACGACTAGGACGGTGTCGAAGTCGCCAGTGGGCACCGCCATCACAGTAGTTACCGACCCATCCCAACACCCTGTGAACGCTGCAACTGCTTGCCTTCAGTCAACAGGGCAGGAGCAACCATGACCTCGGCCTTTTGGAACTCCTTGACCGTTTGATAACCACAAGTGGCCATCGATGTGCGTAAGGCCCCAAACAAATTGAGACGACCATCGTTTTCACGAGCTGGGCCAACTAGTACTTCTTCGAGCGACCCTCTTATGTCGGTCTTGACCCGAGCGCCGCGCGGCAACGTGGGGTGAAAAGTAGCCATGCCCCAGTGGTAACCACGACCTGGAGCCTCAGACGCCGCAGCCAATGGTGAACCAATCATCACAGCATCGGCACCACAGGCAATGGCCTTGGCAATATCGCCACCAGTACTCATGCCCCCGTCTGCAATGACTTGGCAATAAACACCCGTCTCGTCGAGATGGCGCATGCGAGCACCTTGGGCATCAGCAATGGCTGTTGCTTGTGGAACGCCAATTCCCAAAACCCCACGACTCGTACAAGCATTGCCAGGTCCGACGCCGACCAATACACCAGCAGCGCCAGTACGCATGAGGTGAAGCGCTGCTTGATAAGAAGCACAACCACCCACGATGACCGGCATTGGCAGCTCACGTACAAATTTTTTCAAGTTGAGCGGCTCGCCAGTCTTTGAAACATGCTCGGCTGAGACCACCGTGCCCTGAATCACCAACAGGTCAAGCTCTGCCTCAAGAATGGCGGGCACAAACGACTCGGTGCGTTGTGGCGTAACCGATGCACAAGACACAACACCAGCTTCTTTAATCTGGCGAATGCGGGGAACAATCAATTCAAGCTTGACTGGCTCGCTATAAATCTCTTGCATGCGAAGCGTCGCCTTCTCAGCTGACAACTCAGCAATCTCTTCAAACAAAGGTTCGGGGTCTTCATAGCGAGTCCACAACCCTTCGAGATTGAGCACACCAACACCGCCAAGACGCCCCATCTCAATCGCTGTAGCTGGACTTATCACCCCATCCATTGCAGATCCCATGAGGGGAAGCTCAAATCGAAAGGCATCTATCTCCCACGAGATATCAACGTCTTCAGGGTCTCGGGTACGTCTTGAAGGAACGATCGCAATGTCGTCAAAGCCATACGCTCGACGTCCAGACTTTCCGATACCAATTTCGACCTCGGCCACGCCTCATCCACCTCGTTCGTTGGTTACTCCCGAAAAATCAGTCTACCCAAGGCAACCGAAATCGAGAGAGTCCGCGCATCGATAATCAGTTTGGTGATGATCAATCGAGTGGTACGCCAAGTGCAACCATTAAGAACTGACGAAGCATCGCTCCAGTCGCTCCCCACACAGTGTCGCCTACGAGATCAAAGAACCACAAGGGTCGAGTCGTACCGCCAAAGGTCCATAGTTCTTCTCGGTAAACCTCATCAAGAGCAAGCTCTCGAAGTGGCACATGCAAGATTTGCTCGACTTCGTGAGGGTTTGCTTTCAGACCCGCAGGACGGCCTGGCAACACCCCGACAAATGGGGCGATAAAGCTCTTTGAGGTGATCGTGGCGTGATGATGCCACTCACGAACAATCTCGACTGAGCTGGGGTCAAGGCCTATCTCTTCTTGTGCTTCACGCAAAGCAGTGTCGACCAAGGCCTCATCGCCATCACGTCGTCCGCCCGGGAAACAGACCTCTCCCCGATGCGCTCGAAGGTGTTGCGCCCGGCGGGTGAGCACAACGTGGGTCTCGCCCTCCTCTTCGAAGAGTGCCACCAATACCGCAGCCCCCTGAACCCCCTCGGTGAGTGCCAACGGCTCTCGCTCAGGGACATCTAGGAGGTTGACACACACCCGATCGATATCGAAACGACGTTCGCTCGGATGCAGCCCAGACCACGGAGCGGGAAAGCCGAGTTGTGCGTTGTCGGGCCGCGGAATGATCTGGGGACCGCCTCTTCCGATAACAGGTTCAATCACAGGTTCGACCACAGCGACCTCATCTGTCACACCCACTGAACCCAAGCGAAGTCAGTCTGAAACCTGTTGGCCGAGCTGCTCCGTCAGGTCTTCCAGCAAGTCACGCAACCCGCCCGTCTTTAGATTAGCGATAACCCGACCAGGAGGCGTCTCGCCTTTCTCCCACTCCATCCAGTAGGCAAGCAACTTATTCGGATCAGGAGGAGGACGATTCATAACCCCGAGCCTACCGCCCCATGCCCGAGACAGCCTAAGATGCCCATCATGACTGACAAACATCCTGCATCTGCTCTGCTCGAAATGCTGCCTGCCAACAAGCACCTCGGAATCACCGTGGACAAGATGGCCGATGGCAACGCTGAGGTTCGCCTTGGCTGGAAGCCAGAGATCGGCAATCACGTTGGTTCTGTAAGTGCAGGGGCCCTGTTCTCACTTGCTGATTCCACAAGTGGTGCTGCCATGATCTCGGCCCTCGGCGATGCTATGAGCAACGTAACACCACTTGCTCGTGGTGGCGACATCAACTTCTTGAAGATGGCAAAAGGCGACATTGTTGGCCGTGCCTCGTTTAGCCCTGAGGAAATCAAGACCATTATCACCGAGATCGAAACCGATGGCGTTAGCCGTCCAGTCGGCCATGTCGAGATGATCGACGCCAACGAAGTAGTGGTAGCCACCGCCGAGTTCCGCTGGCACATCAAGCGCAACAGCTAATTACAAACAAGCTGAAAAAAACTAACAAAGGGCCGGTCCCATGCAGGACCGGCCCTTTGTTAGTTTTGGTTTTTGGTAAGGACTAGAAGCCCATGCCGCCCATGCCTGGGGGCATTCCGCCTCCGCCTCCGCCGCCACCCATTGGAGCTGCCTCTTCAGGCTTGTCAGCTACAAGGGCTTCGGTGGTAAGGATCAAAGCCGCGATGGAAGCTGCATTTTGCAGCGCAGCGCGAGTGACCTTTGCAGGGTCGATGACTCCAGCCTTGACTAGGTCTTCAAACTCACCCGTTGCAGCATTAAGACCGACATTGCCGGTCTCACGCTCGATCTGCTGCACGGCAACTGAACCTTCAAGGCCAGCGTTCATGGCAATCCAACGAGCTGGAGCAGTTAGAGCCTTAAAGACAATGTCTGCACCAGTTGCTTCATCGCCCTCGAGCTTGAGAGCGCTGATGGCACTGCGGGAGCGAACCAAAGCAGTACCGCCTCCAGGGACTACGCCTTCTTCGATGGCGGCCCGGGTGGCAGAAAGTGCATCTTCGATGCGGTGCTTCTTTTCTTTAAGTTCAACCTCAGTCGCTGCACCAACCTTGACAACGGCAACGCCGCCAGAAAGCTTGGCGAGACGCTCCTGGAGCTTCTCACGATCCCAATCAGAATCAGTGTCGTCGATCTCACGGCGAATCTGAGCAACACGACCCTTGACATCTTCTGCAGTTCCAGCACCTTCGATGATGGTGGTGGTGTCTTTGGTGATGATGATCTTGCGAGCCTTGCCAAGCAGATCAAGAGTGGCATTCTCAACCTTGAGACCAACCTCTTCAGCAATGACTTGGCCGCCGGTTAGCACCGTCATATCTTGGAGCATTGCCTTACGACGCTCACCAAAACCAGGAGCCTTAACAGCAACCGAATTGAAGGTGCCACGAATCTTGTTGACAACCAGCGTGGCTAGAGCCTCGCCCTCAACATCTTCAGCAATGATGACAAGTGGCTTACCTGTCTGCATCACCTTTTCGAGAACAGGCACCAGATCATGAACTGAGCTGATCTTTCCGTTTACAAACAACAGATAGGGCTCATCAAGAATTGCCTCTTGACGCTCAGGATCGGTCACAAAATAAGGCGAAAGATAGCCCTTGTCGAACTGCATGCCCTCGGTGAAATCAAGTTCCATACCAAAGGTGTTCGACTCTTCGACGGTCACGACACCGTCTTTGCCGACCTTGTCAATGGCCTCAGCAATGACATCGCCAATGGCAGGATCAGCAGCCGAAATAGACGCAACCTGGGCAATCTCAGACTTGTCGTCGACTTCCTTTGACATCTCACCAATGCTCGCAACAGCGGCAGCAACGGCCTTTTCGATGCCCTTGCGCAAGCCCATAGGGTTTGCTCCGGCAGCAACATTGCGAAGGCCTTCCTTAATGAGGGCCTGTGCCAAGACGGTCGCAGTGGTTGTTCCGTCACCAGCAACATCGTTGGTCTTAGTGGCAACTTCTTTGACCAGTTGGGCACCCATGTTCTCGAATGGGTCTTCGAGCTCGACTTCACGAGCGATAGAAACGCCGTCGTTAGTAATGGTCGGAGCGCCGAATTTCTTATCGAGCACAACGTTGCGACCGCGTGGGCCGAGCGTGACCTTTACGGCATTTGCAAGCTTGTCAACGCCAGCCTCAAGGCTGCGTCGGGCCTGCTCATCAAACTGAATAATCTTGGACATATTGTTGTTCTCCTACTTCTGGACCAGGGCAAGAACGTCGCGACTGGAAAGAATGAGAAGATCTTCACCATCAACGGTGATTTCCGTGCCTCCGTACTTGGAGTACACAACGGTGTCATTGACACTGATTCCGAGGGCGATGATCTCACCGCTCTGCTCTGAACGACGGCCTGGGCCGACAGCCAAAACAGTGCCCTGTTGGGGCTTTTCTTTGGCGGTATCAGGAATTACGAGACCTGATGCGGTCTTTTCTTCTGCTTCGTTGGCTCGCACTACTATGCGGTCCTCAAGTGGCTGAAGCTTCATATGCGCCTCCATTTGGCGATCGTTAGCACTCTCATGGGTAGAGTGCTAACGATAGACCGACAAATGAGACGGCACAACCTCGGGCCAAAAAAGGGTGGACGCTCTATATAACGCTGGGAAAACCAAGGCCGGGGGTTACTCCAATGTCGAGTGACGATGGTCCATCGGCCACCAGACGCCACCACCCAACTGAAGCAACCATGGCAGCGTTGTCGGTACACATGGCACGACTTGGCAGGTAGCCATGTAAGCCATCGGCAACACAGACATCGAGCATCGCCTCACGAAGCTGCGAATTGGCGGCCACCCCTCCACTGAGGCAAATGCCCTTAGCCCCCATCGCACGAGCCGCGCCACGAGCCTTATGTACTAAGACGTCAACAACCGCCTGTTGAAAGCTCGCAGCCACATTGACTGTGCTTACATCGGGGTTCTTTCGCACGTGATTAATGACGGCTGTCTTCAAACCAGAAAAACTAAAATCAAAACCGTTGTCGAGCATGGCCCGAGGAAAAGCAATGGCCTTGGGGTCACCAGACATAGCTTCGCGATCAATTGCTGGGCCACCTGGATAGCCAAGGCCGAGATAACGAGCGACCTTGTCAAACGCTTCGCCAGCTGCATCATCAAGTGTCGAACCCATGATCTGATACTGACCGTGACCATGGAAGCCAACCAACAGGGTGTGTCCTCCTGAGGCAATCAGCACTAGCAGTGGAAACTCTAGAGCTGGCTCTTCTAGCAAAGCTGCATAGAGATGAGCCTCAAGGTGATTGACGCCCACAAGTGGAACGTCCCATGCAAGCGCTAATGCCTTTGCGGCGCTCACTCCCACTAGCAATGATCCAACCAGACCTGGGCCTGCGGTGACGGCAACGGCGTCTATTTCGGCATCGGTAAGACCTGACTCAACCATTGCCCGTGCAACAACTGGGGTAATCAACGCAACATGGGCACGACTTGCAACCTCTGGGACGACCCCGCCGAATCGAGCATGGAGATCGACCTGGCTCGAAACCACAGACGACAACACATCGCGACCTCCCCTCACAACGGCAGCTGCGGTTTCATCGCAACTCGTCTCAATTCCCAAGATGGCTGTGCGCTCATGCGCCCAGACTCCTGCGTTCATACCGACTTCGCTCATTAAATGCCTTCCACAATGGTGGTGCCAGGAATCGCAGCTTCAATGGCGTTCAACCGTTCGCCATATTCCTCAAGATCAACGTCATGTGCCCACATGACCAGCGCGTCTTCATTGGTCTCTGCGTAATAACCCTTGCGCACACCTGCAGGAACGAAACCAAAATTGCGATAGAGCGCCTGAGCTATCGCATTGCTAACTCGAACCTCAAGCGTCAACGCGCGACAACCCCGCTCAATCGAGGTTCGAGCCAATAACAACAACAGCCGAGTGGCGATCTTGTTCCCCTGTAAACGTGGGTCAACAGCCAAATTTGAGATGTGCCCATCGTCCGCAAGGACCATCAACCCTCCATAGCCAACAACACCACCTCCAACTCGGGCGACTAGATAGACGCGGGTTTGACGAATGGCCAACTCAGAAAGAAAGAGGCCAAGCGTCCAAGGGCGGGGGTAAACCTCACCTTCGATGCGCAACACCGAACGCAGATGACGCCGACGCATTGAGGTGATGAACACATCTAGCTGGGGAGCCTCTTGACTATTGGACGAAATATCGGTAGCCACCGTCACGTCCGCTCTCGGGTCTCCCAGTTGATCTCAACATCAGCCTTTCGCAAATAGACCGGTTCAAGCTCCCACGAATTGACGAACTGTTCACGCAGCGCTTGAGCGTGAGCAAGCTGGACAAGCGACCCAGGCGAAGGGTAAGCCAAGCCAGTCTCGCCGATCTCGACTCGAATGAGATCAGACAATTGTTCACCGTAGCGAAGGGCTCCATCTCCAACGGCTAAAACCTCTTCTCCCCGAGCAATGATCTCTGAACACAATTCCTCAGGAGTTCCGAGACACTGATCTGAAAGACGCTGTATGCCGCCAGGGACCTGACGATAGAACCCATAAAAAACCTCTCCCCGACGAGCATCTATTACCGAGACAATCAAACGATTTGTCCAACGGACGGGAAAAGCAAGCAGATCAAGGCTTGAAACCCCAACCATAGGAACCCGCAAGGCCATGGCCATTGCCTTGGCAGTCGCAACGCCAACTCTGAGACCGGTGAATAACCCAGGGCCAACGTCAACCGCTATTGCACTTATCTCACTTAATTCAATTCTGGCTTGGCGACGAATGAAATCAATAGCTGGAGCCAGGGTCTCGGCATGGCGTCGACCTTTGGCCGAATGAAACGAAGCAAGCACCCCCTCGTGACCGCCAATAGCACAGCCCACCTGTGGAGTTGCGGTGTCAATGCCGAGAATGAGCATTAGCCATCCACCAGCCAAAGCCCAAGAAGTTGTTGGAGAGACACGGCACGTTGCACCCAAGAAGGCCCCACAAGGTGCATCAGCAAGCGACGCTCGTCATCGTCTTCACCATAAGTCAATCGGATCTCCAAAAAAGACGAGGGAATGGCTGGGGTTACGACATCGCCCCATTCGATAACCGTCACTGCTTCATCATCGACGAACTCGTCGGCCAAGCCCATATCAAGAGCTTCTTGAAGATGGTCGATGCGATACATGTCGAGATGATGCAGACGCATCCCATCTCTGTTGTGACAGTCGTAGCTTCGAGCAAGTGTGAAAGTAGGACTCGTTACCTGCTCAGCAACGCCCAGTCCACGTGCCAAACCCTGAGTAAAGGCAGTCTTGCCTGCTCCAAGATCGCCAGCAAGCACAATCACGTCGCCCTGGCTGATAAGGCCAGCAAGGGCCTCGGCAAGGCGCTGAGTATCAGGTGCATTCTTGGTTATGGCGATAATCACTGAATGACCTCATAACCCTGTCTGTAGCTCCGCTTGTCGGCGGACACTCTAGACACAAGAGACGTTAAACCAATCACAAGAGAATGCTAGAGGTGAACGTTGGTCATCGCGCTTGATGGCGACGAGGAACCCGTGACGAGATGCCACAAACCACCTCATAAGAAATGGTGTCCAACCATGTTGCCCAATCATCGGCTGTAATTTGTTCGTTTCCTTGTGTGCCAATAAGAACAACCTCATCACCTTGAGATATCGACGACTCGTCAGCGGGGCCGCAATCGACAAGAAACTGGTCCATGGTGATCGTTCCCACAATCGGACGACGACGGCCCCCAATAAGAACTTCTCCACCCACCGCCGATAGTCGCCGTGCAACACCATCTGCATAGCCAAGGGGCACAGTAGCAATCACGGTGTCGATGTCGCACCTATGCCTCTGTCCATAAGACAAGGATTCACCAGCAGTGACCGTCTTCACGTGCGATACCTCTGCGACAAGACTGAATGCGGGGCGCAGGGGTAGGCGTCCATGCATTGCTGGACTGGGGTCGAGGCCATAGCTAGCAATGCCGCAACGCACCATGTCATAACGAAGGTCTGAACGGTCGATGGCCGCCGCCGAATTTGAAGCATGCAAAAGTGGTATTTCAATACCCTCTGCCCGCACGGCCGCTTGAGCAGATTCAAAACGCTCTCGTTGTGTATCTGTAAATGGGTTGTCTGGTTCGTCGGCTACGGCACAATGAGTCCAGAGTCCAGCCAGTTCTAATTCAGGTCGCCTAGCGATGCTGCGAGCTAGCTCCCCAACGTCTTTAGGCTGAGCGCCTACCCGGTGCATGCCAGTATCAACCTTAAGATGGACAGCCACTGGATTGCCCGCTTTTTGAGCGCTTGCCTTGGCAATTGCCTCAATGCCCCTCTCCGTATAAACAGCACAATCCAGACCAATAGCAACCGCTACTTCTGCTGCTTCAAATGAGGGTTCCGAAAGCAAGAGAATCGGCGCATCAATTCCGGCATCACGTAAAATAACCGCCTCATCTACCACCGCGACTGCAAGCCATTGAGCACCGCCGGCTAATGCAGCCCTTGCCACTTCAACCGAACCATGGCCGTAGCCATCGGCCTTAACCACCGTGCACACGACTGCAGGTGCAACCAGCTCAACCAGACTGGCAACATTGTGCCTCACTGCGTCTAGGTCAACGATCACCCATGCGGGACGGTACCTTGCCGCCGGAGAGGCTTCTTGCGATTCAGTCACGAGCCTCCCGAATCATCAATCACGGCCTTGATGATGTCACCACGAGCGATGATGCCAACGAGTTGGCCTTCACGAGTTACGGGCAAACGACTCACGTGACGTTCGTGCATAAGCGTCGCGGCTCGCTCCAATGTGTCGTCTTCTGCACAGGTAATCACCTTCGGCTGCATCACCTCGCCAACAGTCGCCCCCACAGCACGACGAAGCTCTTCTTCGAAACGTCGATGTGAAGACGGCAGCTCAAGATAGGCACCAAAAAGAGATATGACCGTTGGGTAATGAAGCTTGGTCTCTTGCACTAACAAATCATCAGTAGTGAGAACACCAACCACATGGCCATCGGCGTCAATCACTGGTCCACCGTCAACCCCGTTGTCAGCAAGGCGCCTGGTGGCATCACCAATAGCCTCCTCAGGCGAAAACGTCACGACCTCGGTGGTCATTACCTGGCGAACAAGTACAGAACGGGGCATGGTGTCCTTCCTGGTTGAAAACCTACCTGCTGAGCTTACCGAACCTATTGGATCATTGACCTACTGAATCATGGTGCTGAAGGCGGCTGGTAGTAGTAGTTCGGCCACGTCACTTGCCACCAGGCCGATTGGACTACCTAGGCTGGCGGCTCGTCCATGAAGGTGTGCTGCGCATGCTGCTGCATAGAAAGGCTGCATGCCTTGGGCAAGCAATGCGCCGATTACACCCGCAAGAACATCACCAGAGCCCGCTGTTGCCAAGCGTGCGTCGCCACTTGTAATCAAAAGGGTCTCACCTGTTGAGTCAGCCACAATCGTCGTTGGTCCCTTTAATAAAACCGTACAACCAGCAGCTCTAGCCAAACTACGAGCTGATGCCAGACGATCAGGGCCGACGGGGCTTCCGGCCAGACGCAGATACTCACCATCATGGGGAGTCAAGACCGTTGCTGCTTGCACACGATGGGCAAGGCCCTCCAGCCCGCCGCCTTCTTCGCTCAAAGCAACTAGCCCATCGCCATCAACGACCGTTGGCAACGGGCAACGTTGCACGAGACGGCGAACTTCGCTCATAGTCGTTTGCTCTCGACCTATTCCTGGACCCACCACAATCGAGCCAAACCGCTCGGCATTGGCTATCACCTCATCAGCCCAGCCGTTAACTGGCAATTGGAAACCTACGGCCTCTCCGAAATTGGTTGCGGCAGGCTCAAGCCCTGGGGTGCTTCGACGTAAATATCCTGCTCCAGCTCGTTGAGCCCCACGAGTAGCGAGGTCTGCAGCACCAGTCATTCCTGTGCTACCGGCCACTATCCAAACCGCCGTTTGCCATTTGTGCGCATTACGAGGTCGTCGAGGCAACCAGCCAACACAATCACCATCTTCAACTACATGAGTGTTGACACTTGTGACGTCAAGGCCGATGTCGGCAATCTCGATTTCGCCTGACAACTCGGCACCAGCGCCAAACAGCAGTCCCGGCTTAAGCCCGGCAAAAGTTACCGTTCGACTTGCGGCAAGAACCTTTCCACGAGCTTCACCAGTTAACCCATCAACCCCGCTCGGAATATCAACTGCCAACACCGACGCACCGCCTACTTCAGGAGGAAACCACACATCACGCATGCCTGTGCCGTATGCGGCGTCAATCACAAGATCGCAAGGAAATATTTGTACCCCTACCGAGCTAGCAGCATCGATCACTCTCACCCGTACTCCACGTTGAGCTAAACGAACACCGGCTGCTCGACCGTCGGCCCCGTTGTTCCCTGGCCCCGCGAGTACCGTCACCCTGCGCCCGTATCCTCCGCCCATCATCTTGAGCGCCGTTCGAGCCACCGCTGCGCCTGCACGATCTATCAACACCTCAACCGCCTCAGGAGCCGCTGCATCAATAGCCCGCATCTCATCAGGACTCACCACGGGAATCATGAAGATCAGGCTAGAGCGTATTTCTACAAGGCCACTGCGATTGCTTCTGCCATCGAACTGGTATGTGTCAAGGTCAGATGCCACTTAGTGACACCTTGATCTGTCGCCAATTGGTTCGCTTGACCGAACAGACAAAGGGCTGGGCCTCCCGATGCGTCATTTACAACTTCTACGTCTCGAAAGCTAAAAGCACCCAAACCAACGCCTAGTGCCTTCATGACAGCTTCTTTGGCAGCAAAGCGAACGGCAAAGCGTTCGGTTGGGTCATGTCGGCGCAATGCATATGCCTGTTCGCCCTCGGTAAACAAGCGTTCCATGAGTCGCGGCGTGCGAACCATGGCAAGACGAAAACGACCAATTTCAACTAGATCGACGCCAATACCTATCAAGGAGTCTGCCAGTGTTCTGCCAGTACTCGAACCGGCAGAACCAACAACTCGATCATTGGTACTTCAGCCAACAACTCGTCTCTAAAGATTGGTTCCGTCTCGGTCACAGCATCCACAAGGGCTGAATAACGGCCTCGGTAACCCGTAAGAACCTCCCGAGCTAACCCAGGGTCAAGACGAGTATGAAGCTCTACGTGCAACAAGGTGATACCTACAACCTGAGCGCCCTTTACCTCTGGCACCAAAACCACACTTCTACCATCGTGGCCGCCCTGAGCAACAGTGACTTCTCGCTCGACTGCAGCTCGGTGTTTCGTTCCACGCAACCGAGGGTCTGACTCGGCCCGTGAGGTCAGGCCACTTGCTACACCACCCTTATCAAGCACATGAATAGTGGCAGAACCGTCACCCACATTTCCCTCGACTCGATACCGGGTATAGCCAGTCACGTTCTCAACCACAGGCCCCAAGGACGAAAGTGTTCGAAGCACCCTGTAACCGAGGCGATCTCGGGAAGCTCCTGCCGCCAAAACCTCTTGCACTAACGGAGCCGATACATATGTATCTTCAGTACGAGAAATGCCAACGGTCACCGTCTTAGCCTGATGTTTAATAGCATCAATCGGACGAGTGAGTTCGTCAATGGCCTTTGTCAGCGCCGCCAAAAGGTCTGCTATCAAAACCGAAGGCGACCCAATGTGGCCATGTTCAAGCTCATAAAGTTCAAGCGGCAACGCTCCTGTCGCATAACGCAAGAGCGATGAAACACCCACGGCTGTACTTGCCTCAAGTTGGCCGTCATAAAAACCAGTGGCAAGCCCCGTGAAAAACTCATGGGAGGGGCCAGCCACGTGAACCGTTAAATCAGCTAACAGCGCATCGCCATCAAGCTCAGCAAATACGGCTGCTTCCACGCCACCGCGTGCCTCTCGCAGAGGAATCGCCAATGCATCAATAGCCAACGCCGCTTCATAACCAAAGAGATGTCCAACCATGGCCGCCAACACAAAATCGAGTGATGGGTGCACTGAAGGCACGGTTATGACCTGCAGTGCCGATGGATATTGATCAGCTCCAGCAGTAGCAATCACAATCGGCGCAGCCTTGTGTGCCCTATATATCGCTACCTCCTTTGCCACGTCATCAGCAGTGGCCTCACTAAGGCCAACAGCACACACCAAGATCATGGGTTCACTTGAGAGATCGATGTGTTTCTTATCCTCGGTCGCA
>JBBSKG010000056.1:0-17204 GCA_038256565.1 Acidimicrobiales bacterium
ACGACGTTGATCTCACCTCGATGTCACCGTGGCGAGGAACACCGATCCTGCATGTTCGTGATTTTGTAGGCCGGGTCGACGTCTCCCGTCGCTCCCGGCGTTGACGATCCGGCCAAACTCGGCACACACTTTGCGCCTTCGTGTTCCCGTCTACAGTTTTGACTTTCGGTCGTCCTATATCGACAAACGCCCTCTTCGGTCATCGCTGATACGAAAGCACGCAGGTGCGCAACGCTGCGTTTAGCGCCGGAGAGCTTCGGCGGGTTCGATGTGTCGGGCACGGTTGGCGGGAAGCGTGCCAGCGATAGCACCGGTGAGAGCGCCGATGAGTGGTCCAGCGGGCAGCACGGCTGGCTCGATGGTGAGGGTCCATTGTTGGGTGATAGCGATGGCCGTCAACACGAGAAGACCGAGGCTTGCCCCGATGGCACCGCCGATGGCACCAAGTGCCGCTGCTTCGCCAACGACATGGGTGATGATGTGACGGGGTCGGGCACCAAAGGCACGACGAAGCCCAAACTCTTGGGTGCGCTCCAGAACCGAAACAAGGGTGGTGTTGGCAATGCCGATTGCACCAACGACGAGGGCAATACCAGCCACGGTATAGAGAAGAGTGTTGAGGCGGGTCTCGATGGTCTGGCGCAATCTCCGCGGGTCGGGCGGTGCTACGCTTCGCAGCCGTTCCGGCTGATCTGGGCGTAAGGCAAGGGGGGCTTGGGTGGCGATGAGCTGTGCGGCGCCGGGGGCGACGTGAATGAGTACTTCTTCATTGTCACCAGATTTGATGAGCTGTTCAGCAACGTTTGAGAAGTACTACGTCGGCTACGACGCAACTTTAGCCGGTAGCGATTCACGGTCCCGGTCTACTAGATAAGGAGAGCCGCAATGAGGAAGGGTTTCGTGGTAGCGGTGTTGGTTTCAGGTGTGGTCGCACTCCCGACTATGGCGTGGGTATCCAGTGGACTATGTGCGGTTGCAAGTAGCGGAATAGAGCCAATCCACCTCGAATCCATCGGGGCAGAGAAGTCGCTGTTGCGTGACGGTGATCTTGTTCATATCGGAACGGCGACTGTCCTGCTTCGTCATAGCGCCGGTGTTGGGTTGGCTGGTCGAACTGGATTTAACCACACCGACTTGTCTGTGTCAGCACCCTACGGAAGCTCGAGCGAGCCGACGACGATCATTTTCCCCGACGCCGCCAGTTGTAGGATGGTTGAGCTGGAAGTGAGCGGACCCCGGCCGGATGAGATCGAGCGGGTTGTTGCCGACGTGGTGGCGGTCGTAGACCCACGCGGTTGAAGTATCGCCATTTGTGAAAACGTGCCGGACCCATCCGGTGCAAGTCTGGGTGTTTGTGGAATGAGGACTCCCGCAGTGACGAAATTATGACCGCATTGGTAGGGTATAAAGCCGTGCGTCGTCTGGCAGTAATTTCGTTTCACACCTCGCCTCTGCAACAGCCTGGAATTGGCGACAGTGGTGGCATGAACGTTTATGTCCGCGAGCTGGTCTCGTCTCTTGCACAAGCTGGCGTTGCGTGTGACGTCTACACCCGAACATGGGCTGATGACCTCGCCAAAGAGGTCATAGTTGAACCAGGCTTTCGCGTCGTTCATATCGACGCCGGCCCCACTGCGGAAGTAGACAAAAGCGACCTCCTTGCACTGCTTCCTGTTTTTACTAGGGGAGTTATTGACCACATTCGTGAGACGGGCAAGGCTGACGCGGTTCATGCTCATTACTGGTTGTCAGGCATTGTGGGCCATTCGGTTAAACATGAGCTGGGTCTTCCGCTTATTTCCACTTTCCATACCCTTGCTCGGGTGAAGGCCGAGTTGTCCGGCCCTGAGCCAGAGATTCGTGAACAGGCAGAGTCCTCGGTCATTGGCTGCAGTGACGCCATCTTGGCAAATAGCATTGAAGAGGTCAGGGAGTTGCAGCGTCACTATGGGGCCGTAGCAGATCGCATCGAGGTGATTGCCCCTGGTGTCGATCATGCATTCTTCTCGCCAGGCGATCGACTCGGCGCGCGTAATGCACTGGGGTTGGGCACAACCAAACACCCAGTCCTGTTGTTTGTTGGTCGCATTCAACCCCTGAAGGGCGTAGACGTTGCTGTTCGCACCCTTGCCGAACTAAATCGTAGCGATGCTGAATTGGTGATTCTCGGTGGACCAAGTGGTCCTGATGGGCCCGCTGAACTAGGACGAGTTCAAGATCTTGTAGTTGATCTGGGTCTTACAAGCCAGGTGCGATTTGTAGAACCTCAGCCCCACCATTTGCTTTCCACTTGGTATCGGGCAGCCGATGTCGTGCTCGTGCCGAGTCGAACCGAGTCCTTTGGTCTAGTGGCCTTGGAAGCCTCAGCATGTGGAACCCCAGTGGTTGCGGCGGCAGTCGGTGGGTTGCAGACGCTAGTGGTTCATGGGGTCAATGGTTTTCTCGTAGAGGGCCGTTCGCCTAGCGATTACGCCCGTCACGTTGGCGCATTACTTGATGACCCTACCTTGGCGCTTGCAATGGGAACTCGGGGCGCTTTGCGGGCTCGTGACTACACCTGGTCAACCGCAGCCGGGCGTATCAGGCGCATCCACGCCGATATCACCGAGCGAGTTTTGGTCGAATGTCGATAGGGCCCCTGGTTCCTCCGGCGAGCCCCGCCGAACTTGATGAGATTGAGGCCCGTATCGATGCATGGTTGCGTAAGGAACTTGACGAGAACCCTGTAATGGTTGCAGTCGACAGAGGCGAGTCGGACGAACGACGTTGGTATGTGCGCCTCGTTGGTGAGGAGAAAGATTTCACCACCTTGTGGTTTCGTCTGGCGCAGCGCTCGTTGCATGTCGAGACCTATGTGATGCCAGCCCCGGAAGAAAACGAGGCAACTTTTTATGCCCACTTACTTCGTCGCAATTTGAATATGCATGGCTTGTCGTTTGCGATTGGTGGCGAAGACGCCGTCTATTTAGTTGGCCGTCTTCCGCTCGAGTCATTCGAGGTTGAACAACTCGATCAGGTCATTGGTTCGGCCTACATGTACGTCGAGCAGTTCTTTCGCCCCGCTCTCCGTATCGGTTTTGCCTCTCGTTTCGCTGGAAGATGATATTTATTCTGTCTTAAATTGTTTTTAGTGTCTTTTCATGTCATGCTAGACCCCAGCAAGCGGGCGCTACCATCAACTGGTTCGGGGAAGTACAAGTTGGTGGCGGTCCCGCTTGCTGCTTTTTTGCATCTTCTTGATTCTGTTCCACCTTCTTCCCGTTACCGACTCACTCCCCCGCCAAATATCGGCAGCTTCGAGAGGGTTGGGCAGCGGGTCCTAAGCGGAGGTTTCAGATGTGTAATGACAAGCGTGGCATCTTATGTTGCCGTTCTGTTACAATCTTGAGCTGGCAAATCTAAATATGGAGATCTTGAGACTCGAATGATTAAAGGTCGTGTTTTTTTCTTATTTGTGGTGGGGGCATTTCTTGTTTTCATGACCTCTCCACTGGGAGCGGCTGGGGGCAACTCACGTGCACAGCGCGACCAGGCTCGTAACAAGCGAGCAAAGCTGGCAAAAGAGCTCGATGTTCTGAAGGCTTCTGACGCACAGCTTGAGCGTGCGATTGCGGCACTGAATAGTCAGGTGTCAGCGCAGTCCGCTCAGGCCCAGGCAGCCCGCCAGGCTGCTGATGCTGCAGATGCTGAACGCGCTGGCATTCAACAGAAGTTGAATGAGACTAAGGCGCGTATCGCAGAGATCACTGGTGCATTGGTCGATCGGGCAGTCAATTCGTTTATTCACCCAAATGGCGGATCTGTGTCAGTGACAAAGTCTGATGACCTTGCAGCCAATGCCCGTAAGGACGCATTACTTGCGCAAGTAGCGGCCACCGATCAAGACCTGATCGATCAATTGGCTACCGCCGAAGAAGACCTTCAAGTCTTAGAAGTACAGGCTTCTGCTGCAGCAGCTGTCGCCGCTGAGCGTCGCATTGAAACACAAAATCGCCTCAATGACCTCAAGGCAGCTCGAGCAGAAAAGGTACGACTCGATAAGCAGATTGAACAACGTAAGGGTGAGGTTCTTGCCGAAATTGATGCAGCCGCTAAGGCAGAAGCGCAGCTTTCGGCAATTCTTTCTAAGGCATCGCGTCAAGGTGTTTCATCTGACATGGGAGCTGGCCAAGGGGGCTGCATTTGGCCGACCCGTGGTTCGGTGACTTCTGAGTTTGGCAGCCGTTGGGGACGTCTCCACGCAGGCATTGACGTTGCCGCACCATCTGGAACCCCCATCAAGGCATCCAAATCTGGAACAGTGATTTTTGCCGGGACGATGGATGGTTATGGCAATGCCGTCATCATTGATCACGGCGGCGGACTAACTACGCTCTATGGACACCAAAGCCGCATAGCTTCCTCCGACGGTGAAAAAGTTTCCCAGGGGGACACCATTGGCTATGTCGGCAACACCGGCCGCTCAACTGGCCCCCACCTCCACTTTGAAACCCGCTACAGCGGCTCCCCCCGCAACCCCCGCAGTTGCCTGCCCTAAATCACCCGGCGCTTCATGTGAGTAGCACTAAGCGGGGGATCAGTCAGGGCACAACTACCTAGTGGAGATTAGGGTCGCCGCATGAGGACACGTTTGGCGATTGTGGGCGGAGGGCGGATGGGCGAGGCCCTTGCAGGGGGACTGTTGAGTTCAGGGTGGGCCCAGTCAAGTGAAATGACAATCGTTGAGGCGTCTGGTGAGCGGCGTGACGAATTAGCTGAGCGACTGGTTGGTGTGACGTTTTCGCCGACTCCGGTTGACGCTGAAGGGGTAGTTCTAGCGGTGAAGCCTCACGATATTTTAGAGGCTTGCAGGTCAGTTGTTTCCGCTGGTGCTAATCGGGTGCTGTCGATTGCAGCGGGTATCACAATTGAGAGTCTTGAAGCCGAGCTTGGTTCGATGCCCGTTGTGCGCGCCATGCCAAATACACCTGCTCTTGTGGGCGCTGGCGTTGCCGCTATCTCGGCTGGGGCACATGCCAGTGAAGCCGACATGGTTTGGGCCGAACAGATTCTGGGCGCAGTGGGAACCGTGGTGCGAGTTCCCGAGTCGCAACTTAATGCAGTTACAGGGCTATCGGGCTCGGGGCCCGCCTATGTCTTTCTCATGGTTGAAGCAATGATTGATGCTGGTGTTCAAGTTGGCCTGACCCCTGAGGTGAGCAAGGAACTAGTGCTTGGAACCCTGCTTGGTTCTGCCCGGCTATTGATCGAAACGGGCGACACGCCCCAGGCGCTTCGTGCTGGTGTCACTTCTCCTGGTGGGACAACAGCGGCAGGAATAGCGGTTCTCGAACAAGACGAAATGCCACAGGCGATCATTGATGCAGTGGCTGCAGCAACCACCCGGGCAGAAGAGCTCGGACACTCTTAGGACCAGTGACAAAACTACTTGCGCGGCGCTTACATGTTTAACCTTTGTGGTGTATTCAATTTCGGCCTTTAGCCGCGTAAGTAGTTTTGTCTCGGCTCCTTGGCTCAGGTCCCTCTTTTCTACGTCGATACAAAGACGTACAGTTGCACCCAAGCGGAGGAGAGTGTGACGTGGTTCAAATTACCGGTCGTCACCGTTATATGACGGTCGCTGAGGTGGCGGGCGTTATGCGGGTGTCGACTATGACCGTTTATCGCCTTATCAAGGCAGGTGACTTGCGTGCTGTGCGCGTGGGCCGTTCTTACCGCCTTGCCGAAGACGAAGTCGATCGTTATCTCGCTCAAAGCTTCACCGAAGCGGGCTGATAGCCGCCTCCCAAGTACGCTCGGCCCTGATGGCTTCTGGCTTTGAAACCGTTACATTTCTTTCTGACTACGGCACTGACGACGAGTCTGTGGGCGTGGTCAAGTCTGTCATTCGCGACCTAGCTCCCCATGTGAGCATCATTGACTTGACCCATGGCATTGCCCCTCACGATGTCCGCGCTGGTGGTTTGACTCTTGCTCGTTCGATTCAATACGTAGCTCCTGGAGTGATAATTGCTGCGGTTGACCCCGGCGTGGGCACTGATCGTCGGGCGATTGCTGTCGAGATTGCCAATGGTGCAGGAGTGTTAGTGGGGCCTGACAACGGCTTGATGGCCGGAGCTGTTGCCATGGCGGGCGGTCCGGGCCAAGTGGTTGAGTTGAGCAATACTGAGTTTCATCTTCTGACTCCAGGGGTCACGTTTTCGGGACGTGACGTTTTTGCTCCCGTGGCAGCACACCTTTGCAATGGTGTTGCTCTTTCTGAGTTTGGCCCATCGATCGATGCCTTGAGTTTGATGCCCGCAACTATGCCAATCAGTCGCCTCGAAGGCGGAGGGCTCCTAAGCGAGGTCTTGTGGGTCGATCGTTACGGAAACTTGCAACTCAATATAGGCAGCGAAGATATTGACGAGTGGGGCGATCGCTTACGGTTACGAATTGATGGGAACACCCGGACGGTCGGACGCGCATCAACCTATGGAGCGATTCTTCCTGGTCAAATTGGACTTGTTATTGACTCGTATGGCTTGGTCTCTATATGCGTAGATCGTCAGTCAGCAGCAGCGGAATTGGGTCTTGATGTAGGAGATTCGGTGACGTTGGAGTCACTCGATGCATCTGACGAAGACGCCAACGGAGGGGATTCGCCGAATAATGCCACGACCGCAGCGGTGTCTGTATCGCTACGGCCATCTTCACGATCGGAGCTTTCATGAGACCCGGAACCACTATTGCTATGGCGATTTTGTTGTCGGCCATCGTCCTCGCTGCGGTTTTGCAGCTCCTGATTTTTTCCTGAAGATATTAGGAAACCAACAAAAAGAACCACGATGCCAGCGGTCAAGGTGACGGCGAATGCATCCATTTCTCCAAGCAAACTGTTGAGCAATCCACTCATCGATAGAACCGCAGTTCCTAGGGCAATCACGAGATTGCCCATGATGAGGCGCAGTTGTTTTCGGCCAAGGCGAGCAGCGCTCCAAAGTGCACCGCCGAATACCACGAGCGCACCCAGTCCGCTTGCAAGTGCGGCTAGAACGCGGGGCAGTGGTCCAAAGACATCGCTTCCCTGAGGAAGAACAGCGGGGTCAAAACTAAAGGTGTCATTGAAAGGGGCGACTGCAATTACGCCTGCGGCGAAGGCGAGAGATAGCCCAATGCCTACGGCAAAACGGTCGCCTCGGCGTGGACCAGCTAATAGATAAATGGTGCCTAACGCAAGAACTGGGACATTGAGCACAGCACCAAATGTGTAGAAGAAGCGGAAAGTGACCTCATTCCAACCAAGGGTCGCACCCGCCCAAAGAGACGCCGAGCCGCAGGCGAACAATAAAAGGGCAATGCTCCAGGTCAGCTGGTGACGGCGGCGTCGTTCCAACCACTTCTCATAGGTTGAACCCGCGAACGCAAGCGCCACCGTTGTGGCACCGGCCGCTAGAGCAATAGTTAGAGCCCCAGCGGCTAGGTGGGGCTCCATCAGATACGGGTCCCTGTTTTGTCAGGCGAAGACTGGCAAAACGAATCGTTCGACACGCACAGGGTGAACCTATTCGCTGAGCCTCTGAGAGTTGACATCAACGTTGAGGATACGCATGAAGATTGCCCCTTTGTGAATTGGCCTTCATCATCAGTACGCTCAAAGTCTGATGGTCGATCGCACCCGCCGCCCTATACCTGAAGCTACCGTTGCTCGACTGCCGGTATACGCACGCAGTTTGGGTGAGTTAACCGACAACGGAGTTACGACTATTTCGTCTGAACAACTGGCCGAATTGGCCGGTGTTAATGCAGCAAAAGTGCGCAAGGACCTGTCTTACCTGGGCTCTTACGGAACTCGTGGGGTGGGTTATGACGTTGAGTACTTGCTCTATCAAATGAGCCGAGAACTTGGCCTGACTCAAGATTGGCCGGTGGCCATTGTCGGCATGGGAAATCTTGGTCATGCTTTGGCCAACTACCACGGCTTTAGTAACCGAGGGTTTTCTATTGCGGCTCTAATTGATGCAGACCAGACCAAGGTGGGCGAACAGATGGGCGGCCTTGTCGTTCGCTCTATTGCCGAGCTTCCTGGGTTGGTTGCAGAACATGACATTGCTATTGGTGTGATTGCGACGCCTGCTGGGGTGGCTCAAGAAGTTGCTAATCAATTGGTGGTAGCTGGTGTACGTTCCATCCTTAACTTCGCCCCGGCAATGGTTGTGGTACCCCCAGAAGTGTCTCTTCGAATGGTTGACCTCGCCGTTGAATTGCAGATCCTCAGTTTTTATCAACAGCGTGGCAAGGCGCAGCTTGCTGTTGTGCCTACCCCGATATCTCGCACTGAGGGAGTTCCCACTGAGGCATTACCAACTGAGGTTTCACGTACGGTGGCTAGTTCCTAATGCCTGTGGATGGCCCCCAATATCCAGTCAATTTGATACTCCAAGGACAACGCTGCCTAGTGGTCGGAGGCGGGAATGTGGCATTGGGAAAGATCGAAGGGTTGCTAGCTGCGGGAGCTTTAGTTTCAGTGGTGGCGATCGAAGTCATTCCTGGCGTTAGTGATCTGGAGGGCATACTTCTCGAAGAGCGGCCTTATAGACCTGGTGAGGTGGCGGGATATCGCTTGGTTGTAACCGCAACAGACGACCCCGATGTCAACAGACAGGTTTATCTCGATGGTGAAGAGGCAGGTGTCTGGGTCAACAGCGCTGATAATCCTGAGAACTGTGCCTTTACGCTTCCTGCTGTTGTTCGTCGAGGACCGATCATGGTGACGGTTTCAACCGGTGGGCACAGTCCGGCGTTATCGGCGTGGTTAAGGGGCCGACTAGATGATGAACTTGGTCCCGAATATTTGACCTTGCTTGACTTATTGGCGGAACGTCGGGAGCAGTTGCGTGCCGCTGGTGTGGCCACTGAGGGATTAAGTTGGCAAAAGGCACTAGATTCAGGGATGCTTGAGATGGTACGAACCGGTCGGTTCGCTGAAGCAAGGGAGCGTTTACAGACGTGTCTGTGATCGTCGTGGGACTTAATCACCGCACTGTTGCCCTCGAGTTACTCGAGCGCATGACCGTTGCGCCTGACCGCCTACCCAAAGCTCTTCACGATCTGGTCAGTCGTGACAACATCAGCGAAGCAGTGGTGCTGTCGACCTGCAACCGAACTGAGATCTATGCCCATGCGGAGCGTTTCCACGGTGCCGTACAAGACATTCGCAACTTTCTTGCCGAGTTGGCTTTTCTGCCGCCGGAAGATTTTGCTGATCACCTTTACACTTTTCACGACGCTGCAGCGGTGGCCCACCTCTTTACGGTGACAGCTGGGCTCGATTCTGTGGTGTTGGGCGAGGGCGAGATTTTGGGCCAGGTAAAGACGGCTTGGGAAGCATCTGCCGCTGAGGGCGCAACAGGGCCTGTGCTCAACATGTTGTTTCGCCATGCAATTGAGGCTGGCAAGAGGGTTCGCAATGAAACGGGCATTGCTAAACATGCCGCTTCAATTTCTCACGCCGCTGTGGCGCTCGCGACAGAGCGTCTAGACACCCTTAATGGGCGAAAAGTGCTGGTGTTGGGAGCAGGTGAAATGGGCGAGGGCATGGTCATGTCCCTGTCTCGTGCTGGTGTTGCTGAGGTGTTGGTTGCAAACCGCACGGGTGAACGTGCCGATACGTTGGCGCAGCGTGTAGGTGGTCGTGCGATCAAGTTGTCTGAGTTGGCTGCAGTGCTCGCCGATGTTGACGTGTTGCTCACTTCGACCGGAGCGTCTTCGGTGATGGTTGAACATGGCGATCTTGAACTTGTGATGGCAGCTCGTGATGGTCGAGAACTGCTGATCGTCGATGTTGCCGTTCCACGCGATGTTGACCCATCGGCGGCTGATCTTCCTGGAGTTACTTTGCTCGATATGGATGATCTCCGAGCGTTTGCTCAGGTTGGCCTCGAAGAGCGACGTCGTGAAGTTTCAAGCGTGCGTGATCTAATTGACGATGAGGTTGCCCGTTATCGAGAAGTGTCTACGGCTCGACAAGTAGCTCCGCTCGTTACTGAAGTCCGTGAACACGTTGAGGCAATTCGAGCGGGCGAAGTAGAGCGCCTTGGTCGTCGTCTTAGCCCAAGCGAACGTGACGCCCTGGAGTCAATGAGCCGTTCGTTGGTTGCCAAGTTGTTGCATGAGCCAACAGTGCGTCTCAAAGATGCTGCTGGCACCCCTCGTGGCGAACGTCTTGCAGAATCGCTTCGAGAACTGTTTGGCTTTTAGGGCCTGATATGAAACAACTAGTGCGGCCAGAGGCCGAGTTGTGATTTTTGCCAAGGGAAACTGTGATAGTGCCGCACTAGTCGTTTCATTTCCGGGCCGTAGGGCCTGAGGCGTGCGGTTAACCGTTGCTACTCGCGGCAGCGCTCTTGCGCTTTGGCAGGCAAATCATGTTGCGAAGTTATTAGGTCAAGCTCACCCTGATATTGCGGTTGAGTTGATGGTGATTGAAACAGTCGGAGACCGTGTTGTCGATCAGCCGATTTCTTCAATGGGCGGTCAAGGTGTTTTCGTCAAGGAAGTCCAAGCAGCGCTGATTGATGGCCGAGCCGACGTTGCGGTTCACTCAGCGAAAGATCTTCCGTCTGACCCAGCTTTGAACCCACCCGAGCTGGCAATTGCTGCTGTACTCGAACGAGCAGACCCTCGCGATGTACTCGTGGGCCATACGATTGAGTCCTTACCGGTTGGTGCAACCGTGGCCACTGGGTCAGCCCGACGTCGTGTGCAACTTGTTGATCTGCGTAGTGATCTGACGTTTGCAGATTTGCGGGGAAACATCGACACGCGCCTTGCGAAAGCCGCACAGTTTGGGGCTGTAGTCATGGCTAAGGCTGCGCTTGATCGGCTTGGCTATGCACATCAAGCGGCTCAGGTGTTGTCGCCGAGCGAGATGCTTCCACAAGTTGGCCAAGGGGCGTTGGCGCTTGAATGCCGATCTGGTGACGACCCTTCTGGTGTGCGGGTTCGTTCGTTGTTGGCAGACCTTGAGCACGAGCCTTCCCGCCAAGCTGTCGATGCAGAACGGGCGTTTCTTGGCACCTTGGGTGGAGGGTGTGACCTGCCCGTAGGGGCTTATGCAGAGATGACACCTGGCGGAGAGCTGTGGCTTCGAGCAATGTTGGCCTCAAGTGATGGTCGAATCGTTTTGCGTGATGAGGCTGTTGCTCGGCCCAGTCAAAGTCCGTCTGATCTAGGCCGTGCATTAGCTCGCCACCTAATTGACGAAGGGGGAGGAAGCCTCCTGCTTGATGATCTGGGTTTAGAGCATCCGCCTATAGGCATTGAGCCATGACCGTTTATTTGGTTGGGGCAGGCCCGGGAGACCCAGGGTTGTTAACGGTTCGAGGCGCTGGACTGTTGGCCTCTGCTGACGTGATCGTGCATGACCGCTTGGCTGAGGTCTCATTGCTTGAACAAGCTCGGGCTGGAGCAGAAATTATTGATGTTGGGAAAACCCCTGGGGGTCCGGTCGAACAAGATGCTATCAACGCGCTCTTGGTCGAACGTGGCAGGCAAGGACTAGAGGTTGTGCGGCTAAAGGGAGGCGACCCTTTTGTGTTTGGGCGTGGCGGAGAAGAGGCCGAAGCTCTGCTTGGGGCTGGTGTTGCATTTGAGGTGGTCCCTGGCGTGACATCGGCAATAGCTGCCGCGGCGTATGCGGGCATTCCAGTAACGCATCGGGGCCTGTCGACCTCGTTCACCGTGGTGACCGGGCACAGCCGCCACGGCGTCGACACCGGTGTCGATTGGGACGCGCTGGCTCGTGCGGGCGACACCATTGTTTTGATGATGGCTGTTGCTCATCGACATGAGATAGCGAAGCGTTTGATCGCAGCTGGGCGTGCGCCAAGTACTCCTGTGGCGGCAGTGCGTTGGGGGACCCGCTCTCAACAACAGACGATTCGTACAACGCTTGGTGAGTTGGGCTCGGTCGAACTTGAACCACCAGTTGCGATCATCGTGGGCGAGGTTGCGAGTTTGAACTTGGCATGGTTTGAGTCACGACCCTTGTTCGGTCGCCGCATTGCAATCACGAGAGCACGTGAGCAGAGTTCAGTCATGGCTAAGCGCCTTGTGAGTTTGGGGGCCGAGGTTATTGGAGCTCCGACTATTGCGATTACTGACGCTTCCGATGGCGGTGCTGGTCTCGCAAAAGCAGTTGCCTCGGTGGCATCGTACGACTGGGTTGTATTTACCTCAGCCAATGCAGTCGATCGGTTCTGGTCTCACTTGCGTGATGCTCGCGATTTCGGCGCGACACGCATTGCAGTCATAGGCCCCGGAACCGCTGACGCCCTTGGCCGACACCATGTTGTCGCCGACCTCATTCCAAAGCGTGCCGTGGCTGAGTCGTTGCTTGAGGCCTTTCCCGCCCCGCCCGCTGCCGGAGGAAAAGTCTTGTTGCCCCAGGCAGCCGCTGCACGATCGGTCCTGGCCGAAGGGCTTCGCTCCGCCGGTTGGCAGGTAGATGTGGTCGAGGCCTACCGAACCGAGCCGGTGGTGCCCTCACCTGAGGTGTTGGCGGCAATCAAAGACGCCGATGCTATTGCTTTCACCTCTGCCTCAACTGTCACGAACTTCCTGAGCGCCGCTGGTAAAGACGCCCTTCCACGTTTTATTGCAAGTATCGGGCCCATAACCAGTGCAGCAGCCCGGGAGCAAGGTTTGAACGTCGACATCGAAGCGGCCGAGCACACCATCGACGGTTTGATCGACACTTTGATTGAACACTTTTCTGTTGCGTCAAGCCTCTAGCGTTTCGAGCCTCTACGATTGCGACCATGAGTTATCCCGCTCGCCGGATGCGTCGGCTGCGTCGTACACCTCCGCTTCGTCGTTTGGTTGCCGAGAGCAGACTTGGGGTCGATGATCTGGTTGCCCCGCTGTTCGTACGCGAGGACATCACCGAGCCACAACCGATTGCCACGCTCCCGGGCGTTGTACAGCACACCCGTGAGTCGCTGCGCAAGGAAGTGGCTGAGCTTGTGGCCCTTGGCATCCCGGGCGTGATCCTTTTCGGAGTTCCCGGCCACAAGGATGCACAGGGCAGTGGGGCGTGGGCCGATGACGGCATCATGCAGATGGCTTTGCGGGATGTGCGCGACGAGGTTGGCGACGAGGTGGTGCTCATGGCCGACCTCTGCCTCGACGAGTACACCGATCACGGCCATTGCGGCATCCTGCGAAGCAACGGCACGGTCGACAACGACGCGACCGTCGCCCGCTACGCCCAAGTGGCGGTTGCTCAGGCTCAAGCTGGCGCGGCGGTCGTTGCCCCCAGCGGGATGATGGATGGCCAGGTGGCGGCAATCCGTATGGCTCTTGATGATGCCAGCCACGAGGACGTCGCCATCCTGGCCTATGCAGCTAAGTACGCCTCCGCCCTCTACGGGCCCTTCCGTGACGCTGTTGGCGTGAGTATCAGTGACGGAGGCGACCGCAAGAGCTATCAGCAGGACTCTCGCAACATTCGAGAGTCATTAGCTGAAGTGGCGCTTGACATCGCTGAAGGTGCAGACATGGTGATGGTTAAGCCTGCCCTTGCATATCTTGACGTTATTTCTGAGGTACGGGCGTGTGTAGATGTACCGGTCGCCGCATATCACGTGTCGGGGGAGTACGCCATGGTCAAGGCGGCAGGTGCCCAGGGCATGATCGATGCCGAGGCCGTTGCGCTCGAGCATCTCGGAGCGATCAAGCGGGCCGGTGCCGATATCATCCTCACCTACTTCGCCCGTGAGGTTGCCGAGACGCTCTGAGGGCGATCCATCGGCCATGATCAACTTGTGAATCACCCTGTTAATACCAATCAATCTCTGTTTGACCGGGCATGTCGAGTGATCCCCGGTGGCGTCAACTCTCCTGTGAGAGCGTTTGGTTCAGTTGGTGGAACTCCCTACTTTGTGGCTCGTGGTGAGGGTGCGCACGTTTGGGATGTCGAGGGTCGCAAATATCTTGATTATGTACAGAGCTATGGGGCTTCGATTCTTGGTCACGCGCATCCAAGGGTGATTGAAGCGATTCGCTCCGCTGCGCTCGATGGCACAACCTTTGGTGCGCCAACTATGCGTGAAGTGGAGTTGGCCGAGACCATTGTTGAAGCAGTGCCAGGGCTCGATATGGTGCGCTTGACATCGAGTGGAACCGAAGCAGCCATGTCGGCAATACGTCTCGCCCGTGGAGCCACTGGACGCTCCAAGATCGTCAAGTTTGCAGGCTGCTATCACGGTCATTCCGACTCGCTACTAGCTGCCTCTGGAAGCAGTGTCGCCGAACAGGCAAGGGCTGATTCAGCGGGTGTTACATCTGGTGCAGTTCATGACACGCTCGTCGTTCCTTACAACGAAGTGCCCGATATCGACGACGACGTGGCGTTGGTCATCGTCGAGCCCGTGGCAGCGAACATGGGTCTAATTGTTCCTGCGCCAATGTTTTTGGAAGGTCTTCGCCAAGCTTGCGACAAGGTCGGTGCGTTGCTTGCTTTCGATGAAGTGATTACAGGGTTTCGACTTGGTCGTGGTGGAGCCGCTCAGGTCTATGGCGTGCGGCCCGACTTGTGGTGCTTTGGCAAGGTCATCGGTGGGGGCCTGCCTGTTGGGGCATTTGGTGGAACTGAAGCGGTTATGAGTCATTTGGCACCACTCGGGCCTGTCTATCAAGCAGGCACCTTGTCGGGAAACCCTTTAGCTACAGCCGCAGGGCTCGCTGCGTTAGGCGAATTAGATGAAGCGGCATTCACAATGTTGGAGGGGCGAGCAATCGAGCTTGCAGCTGGTCTTACGACGGTTATCAGGGAAGCTGGGCTTCCGATTTATGTGCCTAGGGTCGGACCGCTACTTGGTCTCCATTTCGCTGAGTCACCTGCCACGAACTACGAACAGGCTCGGGTCGCCGCGGAAAACGGCCTGTATCGCCGCTTTTTTAGAGCAATGCTCGACCGTGGAGTCGCCTTCGCACCAGGCCCTTATGAGGTCTTGTTTCCAAGCCTTGCGCATGGCAAAGACGACATTGAGCGCACAATAGATTTGGCTTCAGCGGCAGCTTCAGAAGTAGCGAAGGGTTTGGGCTAGGACCAGTGACAAAACTACTTGCGCGGCGTTTACATGTTTAATCTTTGTGATGTATTCACTTTCGGCCTCCGGCCGCGCAAGTAGTTTTGTCTCGGGTCCTTAATGGCAATGGGCGAAACGGTGATTCACGACGAAAATTTGGCCGACTTGGCTCATGCAACCGATGAAGCAATAAGCGAGTTGGCCGATTTGGTAGCGGTTCCTCGCATGTGGGATCAAGACCACACTCTTTGGCAAGACGACCCTACGGAGGTTGCAGATCGACTTGGTTGGCTGGGTGCCGCGACCGAAGACCCGAGCGAACACATTGCAGCGTTTGAGGCACTGGCCGCAGAGGCATGGGCAGACGGCCTTCGTCGTGTGGTGTTGCTTGGAATGGGAGGCTCCAGTCTCTTTCCTGAGGTGCTGTGGCGTTCGTTTGGTGCTCGTGATGGTCGTTTTCCTTTGACTGTTCTTGATACGACTCATCCCAGAACGCTTGCTCGTTTGGGAAGTGGCTCAGCACTTGATGATTGTCTTTTTGTGGCTGCCTCGAAATCGGGAACCACCATCGAGACGACAAGCCAGCTCGCCTATTTTTGGGAGGCAACGGGTCATGACCCAGAACGGTTTGCCGTTATAACCGATCCTGATAGCGATCTTGCAAGACTCGGAACAACTCGTGGCTTTCGTCGTGTTATCGAGAACCGAGCCGACATCGGGGGTCGTTACTCGGCTTTGTCTGCCTTTGGACTTCTTCCAGCCGTGTTGCTCGGTGTTGATGCAGCCGAGTTGATGAGTCGTGCTCGTGCGATGGCAAAGTTCACTTCAACTGAGGTTCCAACGAGCCAAAACCCCGCTGTACGCCTAGCGGCGCTCATGGTTGCAGGTGTGCGTAACGGCCGCGACAAACTGACTTTGGTGTTGCCTGATGACATTGCCTCATTCGGTTTATGGGTTGAACAACTCGTGGCCGAGTCAACGGGCAAACACGGCACCGGTATTATCCCGATCGTCGACGAAACACTGGGCGAGCCAACCGTTTACGGCACTGACCGCATCTTTGTTTGTATTGGCAAAGGCGCTCACTCGCAGGGTTTGGCAGCTCTTATGCAGGCCGGACACCCTGTCATGGAACTGGCCCATCGTGACACCCTCGACCTTGGTGGTCATGTGTTGCTTTGGGAACAAGCAACGGCATTGGCGGGTGCGCTGCTTGGTCTTAATCCTTTCGACCAGCCCGACGTTGCTTCGGCAAAGGCCGCAACCAACAAGGTTTTAGAAAGTAATTCCACGCCCAAGATCAACGAGGTGCCTCTCACTGTCTTGCTTGAGAGCCTTAGCCCCGGTGATTATCTAGCACTCCAGGCATTTGTCGACCCAAGCGATTCCTCCCTTATGGCCGACATGCAGCGAGCGAGACTCGTCTTGCGTGACCGCTACAAAGTAGCCACCACGCTAGGCATAGGCCCAAGGTTCCTTCACTCAACCGGACAACTTCACAAAGGCGGGCCCACCACCGGCGTCTTTATCCAGGTACTAGATGACGAGGTGTTAGATCACAATCTCGACTCCCTCCCCATTCCCAACAAGCCTTATGACTTCGCCACCTTGCTACAAGCCCAAGCAGCAGGCGATTTAGCAGCCCTCGCCGATCGCAACCTGCGAGTCGGACGCATCAGCCTCGCCGAACTCTTAACACTGAGCTGACCAACACTGAGCTGACCTAGTGTCCTGACCCAGAAATGCGGGTACCAGCCATTCTGTAGGAGACGGCAAGATTGTCGCGCGCTCTCATGGTGTCGGGGTGATCGGGCCCGAGGATGCGTTCGCTGTCTGCAAGGACCCGTTCTTGAATGGTGATGGCCTCTTCGGTACGACCAGCCATTCTGTAGGAGACGGCAAGATTGCCGCGCGCTGTAATGGTGTCGGGGTGATCGGGCCCGAGGATGCTTTCGCTGTCTGCAAGGACCTGTTCGTGAATGGGGATGGCCTCGTCGGCACGACCAGCCGACCCGTAGCAGATGCCAAGATTGCCGCGCGCTCTCATGGTGTCGGGGTGATCGGGCCCGAGGATGCGTTCGCTGTCTGCAAGGACCCGTTCTTGAATGGTGATGGCCTCTTCGGTACGACCAG
>JBBSKG010000057.1:0-16399 GCA_038256565.1 Acidimicrobiales bacterium
CTCACTGGCGTTTTGTGCAATCTCTCGCACTGAAGCAGTCATCTCTTCAACTGCTGAAGCAACCGTTTGAACACTGACGCTCACCTGGCCAGCCGCCGCAGAAACGACATCGGCCTGCACCGCAGTCTCCTGGGCGTTCTCACCCATCCGAGCCGAGACCGTTGCGAGATCAGCCGAAGACCCTGACACAGCGGACGCACTACGACCCACCGAACCCGACACCGAACGACCAACTCGCCATGCAATCAGGGCGCCAATCAGGGCGCCAAAGCCGGTAAAACCGTAAGCCAGGGTACGACCCTTGGCGAAGTCATCCTTGTTCTTCTCTGCAGTGGTGACTTCTGCGGCTTTGACCTGCTTGACCAACTTGTCGAGCAGAACGGTGCCCTCCTCCGACAAGGGGGCACCCTTGGTCAGGAGGATCACCATGACGGCGTCCTCACCACCAGAAGCCCGCGCCGCGACCGACTCGGCCAAGACCGCTTCGAGTCGGGCGGAAACATCGATCAAGCTGTCAAGAATCTTCTTCTCGGCGATGTCACCGTCCCAGGTGGACTCAAGGCTCTTGACGTCATCAACCATTCGTTGAATCGAAACAGCCGTGAGCTCCTGCGCTTTTTTCTTGCGCTCAGGGTCGGGAATGACCATCGAAACCAAGGCCTGGCGACCCAGATCGACCAGAGATTCATGAGCATCGAGCGCGACCTCAATTCGGTCGCTCCGTTTGGCACTGACCTCAGCATCGTTCTCTAAGTCGGACATCCGAGAAACGAGAAAAGCCGTAAGCATGCCCAGCAGCACGATCATGGCCCCAAAGCCTGCGCCTAATTTACGTTGAATCGTCCACGTTCCACTCACGTCGCCTCCTCGGGCCCGGGGCCCTGCGGCCACCACACATAACCATCGACCGACTATCGGTGATGTTGAGGAAGGTAAGGGCCTGACCTACTCCTGTACGAGTTCGATCAGGGTTCCGAATGCGCCCTTCGGGTGAATAAATGCGACAGTTGTACCGCGTGATCCGGGCCGGGGAACCTCGTCGATGACACGCCCTCCGGCATCTTTGACTGCCTGAAGTGCCGCAGCGCAATCGGCCACCCGGTACCCCACATGGTGCAGACCTTCACCACGTTTCTCCAGATAAATAGCAACCGGCGAATCGTCACGAGTGGGCGTGAGCAATTGAACGTATGACTCGGCGACCTTCAAAAGTGCCTCTTCGACCCCATCGCTATGCACTACTTCTCGGTGGTCAACCACTGCACCAAACACCTCTCGGTAGTAGTCAATAGCCGCGGACAAATCGCGCACCGCAATAGCGATGTGATCAATTTCGGTCAGCAACAATGGGCCACTTGCACCAGCAACCTCATGCACCTGATTACCTTCTTCAGGCCCCCGAGCAGTAACAGGGCTCATGCGCCATGGCGGCGGAACATGGTGATGCGGTCCTCGCCCACCTTGGCCCGAAACTCAGGATCATCAATTCCCATGCCCTCCTCGGGCGCAAGGCACAAAACGCCGATCTTGCCCTCATGCAGGTTGTGGTGTACCTGGTAGGAAGCTTCGCCCACCGTATCGAGCGTGTGCACGGCCGAAAGAATGGGTTGAATGCGACCAAGAGAAATGAGGCGGTTCGCTTCCCACGCTTCGCGGTAGTTGGCGAAATGACTGGACTTGATGCTCATCAACTTCATCCAGAGATGACGGTTGTCGTACTCGATCATGTAGCCACTGGTGGCGGCACACGTCATGATCGTGCCGCCCTTCTTCGCCACGAACACCGATGCGCCCATGGTTTGGCGCCCGGGATGCTCGAACACGATATCTGGGTCTTCGCCGACCAAACCTCGAATATCCTTGCCCAGACGACGCCACTCAGACTCGTCCTGGGTGTGCTCATCGGACCAGAACTTGTACCCGGCCGCTCGGCGATCGATGACCGCTTCGACCCCCATATCGTTGAGAAGCTTCACCTTCTCGGGCGAGGACACCACACCAACGGGAATGCCTCCGCCATTGAGAACGTACTGACAGGCATAGCCACCGATGCCACCACTGGCACCCCAGATAAACACCACATCGCCTTGCTTCATGGCAGCGCCGTTCTTGCTCACCAACATGCGATAGCTCGTCGAGTTGCACAACGCATTGACCGCAGCCTCTTCCCAACTCAGATGCGCAGGCTTGGGCATGAGCTGATTGGCCTTGACCAAACTGAGATCGGCCAAGCCACCGAAGTTGGACTCAAAGCCCCAAATGCGCTGGTTCGCCGCCAACATCGAATCATCGTGGGCCGAGGGGTCCTGGTCATCGACGTAGTTGCAGTGCACCACAACCTTGTCGCCCGGCTTCCAGTTACGCACAGCCGAGCCAACTTTGACGACGACACCAGAAGCGTCCGAGCCAACCACGTGATAAGGAAGGTCGTGACGAGCGCCCCAGGCTGACTCTTTGCCCAAACGACTTAGGAAAGAGAAAGTTGATACTGGCTCAAAAATCGAGGTCCAAACGGTGTTGAAGTTAATCGAACTCGCCATGACGGCCACGTAGGCCTCATCGGGCGCAAGCTCGGGTACGGCAACGTCGCCAACATGGATTGCCTTCCGAGGGTCTTTCTCAGAGGAAGCGACACCCTCGAACATGGCGACGTCTTCCTTACGGACAAACGCTGCACGGTAGGAGTCGGGGAGGGGGAGATTGGCGATCTCATCACCAGAGGCACCCGCTTGGATAGCTTCAAGGAACTGTTGCATGGCAGAAAAGCTACACTGTCACGTCTGTTCTTTCACACCCAGGAGGGTCTCGTTATGGCTGGTTCATTCATCGTCTCAGGTGCCCGTACTCCAATAGGAAAACTTTCTGGGGGCCTTACCTCTTTCAGTGGTGCAGATCTTGGTGGAATCGCCATCAAAGCCGCCCTTGAGCGCGCTGGCATTTCTGGCGAACAAATCGACTACGTCTTTATGGGTCAAGTTCTCCAAGCTGGTGCCGGGCAAATCACGGCTCGCCAGGCTTCCATCAAGGGTGGCATTCCCATGGGCGTGCCTGCCACGACCATCAACAAGGTCTGTCTCTCAGGACTCAACTCGATCTACCTCGCCGACCAGCTCATTGCTTCTGGCGAAGCCGACATCGTTGTGGCTGGTGGCATGGAGTCAATGACGAACGCTCCTTATCTATTACCAGGGGCTCGAGCTGGTTACCGAGCAGGTGACAAGACCGTTGTGGACTCCTTGATGTATGACGGGCTGTTTTGTGCCTTCGATCAAGTTGCCATGGGCGCTGGCACCGAAAAGTACGTCGCCGCTGCGAACAACATCACCCGTGAGCGCCAAGACGCTTTTGCAGCGCTCTCCCATGAGCGTGCCTCATCCGCCATGAAAGAGGGGCGCTTCGCTAACGAACTAACCCCCGTTGCTGTGCCACAACGCAAAGGTGACCCTGTACTCGTAGAAGAAGATGAGGGCGTTCGCCCAGGTACCACTAGCGAGTCACTTGGTGCACTTCGTGGTGCATTCGAAAAAGAAGGGACCATCACGGCAGGTAATGCCAGCCAGATTTCTGATGGGGGCGCTGCGGTTGTGGTCATGTCAGCCGCTGCCGTTGAACGTGCAGGCGTAACGCCATTGGGCCAAATTGTCAGCTACGGCCAGGTTGCTGGGCCAGATGCCTCACTGCTAACTCAGCCTTCACGTGCCATCAATCGTGCGCTTGAGCGGGCCGGCAAGACCCTCGCCGATGTGAGCTTGTTTGAGATCAACGAAGCCTTCGCTGCCGTGGGTATTGCCTCAATGGACGAACTCGGCATTACCGAAGACGTGTGCAACGTAAATGGTGGTGCCATTGCCCTTGGCCACCCAATCGGCATGTCAGGCACCCGGCTCACCATCACCTTGTTGCACGAACTCGCACGTCGTGGCGGCGGCATGGGCGCAGCAGCCCTCTGCGGTGGTGGCGGTCAAGGTGACGCTATTCTCATTCGCACAATCTGATAACCACCGAAACGCTGAGTCCCTACTGAGCCCAGAGCGCTGATACTGGGAGAGCGACAAGCCGGTGTTGACTCTAACCATTTTTTGCCGGACCTCTAACCGGGTTTTTGCCGGACCTGTTTTAAGAAGCGTCGACCTCGCGGCGGCCTTCGAGGGCGCGGCCAAGCGTGAGTTCGTCGGCGTAGTCAAGGTCGCCACCTACGGGTAAACCACTTGCTATTCGAGTGACCTTTACTCCAAGAGGCTTAAGCAAGCGGCCCAAGTACATGGCCGTTGCTTCACCTTCAATGTTTGGGTTGGTGCACAAAATCACTTCGGTGACCTCTTCAGGCTCAAGACGTGCAACCAATTCACGTACCTTTAGCTGATCAGGCCCAATTCCTGCAATTGGACTAATAGCCCCATGCAACACGTGATAGCGACCCCGGAACTCACGGGTTTTCTCGATTGCGACCACATCATGGGGTTCTTCTACGACACAGATCACTTGAGGATCACGTCGAGTATCAGTACAGAATTCGCACTCAGGAGCTTCCGACACGTTGAAACAACGCGAGCAAAAGGCCACGCGCTCTTTCATCTCGGTAATGGCACGGGCTAAACGCTGGGCCTCTTCTTTAGGCACAACCAGCAAATGGAAGGCCAATCGCTGAGCTGACTTTGGGCCAACGCCGGGAAGTCGGCCCAACTCGTCGATTAGTTCTTGAACAGGTGCGGCGTACACAACCTCAGACTACGACCCACCAGCCGAGCCACCGCTGATGATCTCTGTACCTGGAAATGCCTGGGTCAAACGATCAAGGCTCGTTTGTGAATCGGGAGGCGCATCGCGCAAATCACTGAGGTCAACAACTTCATCTTCAGGCTGTGAGCCTTTAGGTACTGATGTCGGTGGCCTTCCCACCCTTTGGTCACCGAGTGCACTCAAGTTGTTTTCATTGGCACGTCCGTTACTGGTGGCGTCCACAACAAGGCGAACCGGTACACGTTGGGTGAAGTGCGCCCCGAGGGCTGCTTCAAGATCGGGAAGCATTTCTTCTGCTTTTGTTCTGAGTCCCTCCGATGGAAGCGAAAACACGACTGCATCATTCTCAACGCCAATGAAATGTCCAGCTCCGAAAAGACCTTTAGCCCGAGGACGAAGTCCGCTCAATATCTGGTCGGCCCATGCCATGGTTAGTTCTTCACGTGATGGCAAAGCACCAACACTTAGGCCTTGAGTTGAACCTTGAGTTGAAATAGGTGCACTAGAGGCAGGTGTACTGAGTTTATCTTTTGGAACTTCAACTTCTGAGATCACTGGTGGCGAGGATTGTCGGTTGCTTATAGCTCCCAGTGCAGCACGAGCCCCGCTGGCACCAGGTGAAGGGTAAGCAGGTGAAGGGGGAGCAGGTGACCCATGAGCGGACTCAGCTGGGGCGGACAAAGCCGGTGCACTAGGGGAAGGCGCAGAAGGTACAGGGGGAGAGGTATTGGGCGCGACAACCGGAGTCGCTCCCTGGCGACCTGCACGCTCAAGACGCTCAATGCGTTCGAGGAGTGCGCTTGGCGAGTTATCAATCTCAGGTCTGGTGAGTCTCACCAAAGCAATTTCCAATGGGATCCGAGGGTCGGGTGCCTCGCGCATTGCCAACAACGCCTCGCCCAATGCATCCATTGCACGAACCGCTGCTGCTGGCCCAAGGCGACGACCCTGATCAGAAACCAATTCACGAGCCTCGTCAGGCAAAGAGACAACATCTGGGGCAAGCACTGAAAGAAATGCGTCTCGCAAGTGTGCCAGCAGGGCCTCGGCTAGATGGCGCGGATCGCGCCCGGCTTGGCAGGCCTCAGCAACAGCGGTAAGCGCTCGTCCCGTATCACGTTCACACAACGCCTCAGCAAGATCGTCAATCGAACCGTCCCGTTCAATGGCTCCGCCTGCTGCGACAATCTGGTCGAGTGCCGACAACGCATCACGAGCAGACCCATGGCCCTGTTCAACCGCTCGTTCAATGGCCTCATCAGACACCTCAAGACCAGCATGACTTGCCACATTGTGCAGATGACTCTGCAATACATCGGCCCCAATAAGGCGAAACTCGTAGTGCTGTGTCCGGCTGCGAATAGTGGGTAAAACCTTTTGGGGGTCAGTGGTTGCCAACACAAAAATGACATGTGCAGGCGGTTCCTCAAGGGTCTTGAGCAATGCATTCGAGGCAGCCGTCGACAGCATGTGTACTTCGTCAAGAATGTAAAGGCGCGATCGACCTGAGCCACCCATTGCCACTCGCCCCACTAGTTCTCGCATAGCTTCAACGCCATTATTCGATGCAGCATCTAGCTCACTTACATCAAGAGAGTTTCCAGATTCGATCGACAAACATGACGGACATTCGCAACATGGTTCACCATCAACAGGAGCTTCGCAGTTAATGGCCTTAGCAAGAATGCGTGCCGTCGAGGTCTTGCCAGTTCCCCGTGGGCCACTGAACAAATAGGCATGTGCAACGGTGTCGCCCGCAACGGCATTGCGCAATGCCCGCACAACGTGATCTTGACCTTGCACTTCATTAAATCGACGGGGGCGGTATCTCCGATACAAAGACTGAAAAGCCATTTCCCAACCGTAGACGACTCAGTATCGGGCTTACTGATCGTCAAAAACCAAAACAGCAGCCTGTCACTTAACGAGACGGCCAGGCGATCTGCGGCACACCGCTCGACCCGCTGAGAGCTGCTGCCTTCCGACCCTGACTCGGTTCACGGGAAGCAATTGCACAGGACCCGGCCGCCTCGTTAAGTGACAGGCGTAAAGACAGGATAGCGTGTGTCCCACGAAGGAGGGGTGCGAGAGCGGCCGAATCGGCACGCTTGGAAAGCGTGTGTGGGGAAACTCACCGTGGGTTCGAATCCCACCCCCTCTGCCAAAGGGAAAACCTAGTACGGAGACAGCCAAGAATTCTCGCCCAAACCCCAGCATCGACCGGACGGCCCCAGCGCCGCCCGAGCAAGACAGGGCTTTGGATGAAACCCTTGGCTGTCTCCGTACCCCCCATAATTTCTCCATCAGGTATTCAGATTCCTGCCAAAGGAACGCTTCATCTCCACTAGAGGCTCATGAACAGATCGACCTTATGTCTGCCAAAGATTCGTTGTACCAATCTTCGCCTGGTACAACAGGGCCTGTATCTGATTGAGCACCGCCTATCGGCAGATGCTCTAGAGGCTCATGACTGACGATCAAGCAATGGAACTAGCTCTTAATGAGGCACGAGCGGCAGCGCTTGCAGGCGACGTTCCCGTGGGGGCAGTCGTCTTAAGTGCTGATGGAGCGATTTTGAGCACGGGTCGAAACGAACGTGAGCTACATCACGACCCCACTGCACATGCAGAAATACGGGCTCTACAGAGAGCCGCCGCCAAGTTGGGAGCGTGGCGGCTCACTGATACGACTTTGGTCGTAACGCTGGAACCTTGCCCCATGTGTGCCGGAGCGCTCGTAGCAGCACGAGTTGGCCGTGTCGTCTTCGGTGTCACCGATCCCAAAGCAGGCGCTTGTGGGTCGCTTTACAACCTCTGTTCCGACCCTCGCCTCAACCATGAAGTCGCCATCACATCTGGCGTGCAAACGGCTGCATGTGGCGAATTGTTAACAACATTCTTTACTGAGCGCCGAGACCGATAGTCTCAGGAGCGGGAGAGATGCCAGAGCGGACGAATGGGGCGGCCTCGAAAGCCGTTGTGGGTTTCGGCTCACCGTGGGTTCGAATCCCACTCTCTCCGCCAATGTGATGTTCTCAAGACATCGGCAACAAAGTTGTTTCACCGCACGTGCTCAGGACCCGTAGTCTCGATGTATGCAAGTTGGTATGCCCCCCCATGTCGAGATCCGCGTCCGAGCTAATGGTTCAGGTGAAAATGGTGGCCCAGCTCGGGGGACACTGCGTCGCGTTCTGACCTTCACAAACCCATACCGCTTCAAAATCATCGGTTTCTTAGTAGTAGTCATGGTGGGCTCGCTCATTGCACTCGCGCCACCCCTGTTGTTCAAACAGATCATCGACGTCGCCCTGGTAAAAGGAGATAAAGACCTCGTCACTACGCTGGCCTTACTGACTCTTGTAGCGGCAGCAGCTGAAATTTCTATCGACCTCGTTCAGCGTTACCTGTCATCAAGCATTGGTGAGGGACTCATCTTTGACCTACGCAGCGCTGTGTTTGATCACGTGCAACGCATGCCTTTGGCATTCTTCACTCGGACACAAACCGGAGCGCTCATTAGTCGTATGAACAACGACGTAATCGGTGCACAACGAGCAGTCACTGGCACGCTCGGTCAAGTCGTATTCAATGTCTTCACGTTGGTTTCGACAATAGGCGTAATGGTGACACTCGAATGGCGCATGACAGCACTTTCGCTCGTGCTCTTGCCCCTGTTCATCATCCCTTCCAAAAGGGTTGGAGTTCGTCTACAGGATCTGACTAGAGAAGGCATGGATCTAAACGCCTCAATGAACACAACCATGACTGAACGCTTCAACGTGTCGGGTGCAATGTTGGTCAAACTCTTTGGTCGCCACGAAGACGAGCTGGTTGGTTTCACAAATCGAGCAGCGCGCGTCAGAGACGTCGGCATAAAAAACGCCATCTACGGAAGAGCTTTCTTTTCATCTTTGAGCCTGGTTGGCGGAGTCGGCACCGCCGTCATCTACTGGTGGGGTGGACACCTTGTCATCGATAACGCAATCGAGCCTGGAACTTTGGTAGCCATGGCTGCATTGGTGACTCGCATCTACCAACCAATTACCAGCCTTACCAATGCACGCATCGACGTCATGACAGCTCTCGTGTCGTTCGAGCGAGTATTTGAAGTGCTCGACGCTCCTCGGCTCATTGACGATGCCCCGGACGCCATCGAGCTGATCGAGCCCAAGGGCGCGGTTGAGTTTTCCGATGTGTGGTTCCGCTACCCATCAGCAACAGAGGTTTCTTTGGCTTCGCTCGAATATGAAGACCCATCGACCAGTCTCGACGACCGAGTTGGCCCTTATGTCTTGGAGGCCATCTCACTTCACATTCAGCCCGGTCAGCTCATTGCACTAGTGGGGCCCTCGGGAGCCGGGAAATCCACCCTTGCCTCACTGGTACCACGTCTCTACGACGTCACCAAAGGCTCGCTCAAGGTCGATGGGCATGACGTACGAGCCTTGACCCAAGCGAGTCTGCGCCAAGCCATTGGAGTGGTCAACCAAGACCCTCACCTCTTCCACGACACGGTTGCTTCTAACCTGCGTTACGCGCGACCCGATGCCACCGATGCCGAACTTGTACAGGCTTGTCGTGCGGCTCAGATTCACCAGGTAATCGCTGATCTTCCCGATGGATACAACACCGTGGTGGGTGAACGCGGCTATCGGTTATCTGGGGGAGAAAAGCAACGTCTATCTATTGCTCGCATGCTTTTGAAAAACCCCGCCATTGTTGTTCTTGACGAAGCCACCAGTCATCTAGACGCTGAAAACGAGGCGCTCGTACAACAAGCTCTTAGTGCGGCTTTGACTGGAAGGACCTCGATTGTGATCGCCCATCGCCTATCTACCATTCAAGCGGCCGACGAAATCGTGGTTCTTGAACACGGCAAGATTATTGAACGAGGTTCACACGAGAATCTCTTAGCGGCAGGAAAGCTATATGCAAGCCACTATCAAACGCTCATAGGCGAAGATCGTGGGCTCATTCACGAGGCTCCTCTCTAAAACCACCCGTCGATTATCGCTGGTAGTTCAGCCAAACGGGTGATAACGGCATCGGGCTCGACGTCCCATACTGGAGCGTGATCGTTCGCCACATGCACACCTCGCATTCCCACTTGCTTTGCACCCCAGACGTCGTCATAAAGACGATCTCCCACAAACACCGCCTTGGCAGGGTCGCCAACTTCAACAGCAGCCAGCGTTGCCTCAAAGACGGACGGATGAGGCTTGAGATGGCTCATTTCGCTTGAATACAACCGCGCGTCAATAAAGCCTGCCAAGCCATCACGTTCAAGGAAATGCTCGTGAAAAGCTCGGGGCCAATGTGTGTTGGAAAGTAAAGCTATGCGAATGCCTCGCTCGGCTAATGCAGACAACATCGGGGCCGCATCGTCGTAGTGACGAATATGGGGAGTCCAAGCATCGAGATGTCCGAGTGCTGCCTCCTCTAGAACGGCCTCAGCAACATCAAGACCTAATTCCTTGGAAGCCTCGTCGATCAATTCTGCGAGGGTACCCGACAGACATGACCCAGCAGTCCGTGCCCAAAACCTTTCCTCGACTGCCACCAAGCGTGCCGTCACTTCTTCTTCACGTTCAGGGCTAGGTGCAAGATGGTGGGCCGCCAAGGTCCATACATCAATCATCTCGACTGACACGAACTCGGCCAGCGTCCCTCCCCAGTCAAATAGCACCGCTTCTACCGCCATCACCACAAGTTAGACCGTCTCAGTAAATGAGGAGCCTCGGTAAATGAAGATCGCTTGTTGTTCCAAGCCGCCCCCCTCATAGGGTGGGGGCGTGGCGTCACCAAATGACCATCTATCAAATAGGCCATCAGAGCCACCGGCATGGCTCGCGACGATTGCCACTGGTGTTGAACAGCGTCTGAAAACTCTCTTCGAGATCGAAATAGACAGATGGGCGAAGGTCGACCCAGAACTTGAGCCACCCCTCACTTGTCTTGCTGAACTAACCCTCTCGGGCGGCAAGCGCCTGCGCCCAGCCTTTTGTCATTGGGCATTTGTTGGCGCTGGTGGTGACCCAGCTGACCCGATACTCACCGATGTTGGCGCTGCATTCGAACTGCTCCATGCCTTTGCGCTGATTCACGACGACGTAATGGACGGCTCCGAATATCGCCGAGGCCTTCTTACAGCGCATGAGCAGTACTCCCGCAAGCACGAACAGCAGGGGTGGCGAGGCGAGCCACGGCGCTTTGGCGAAGGGGTGGCCATTCTCATCGGCGATCTAGCGTTCGTCTACGCCGACACTTTGCTTGCAGGAGTGCCGCCACCAGCTCGTTGCCTTTATGACGAAATGCGAATTGAAATAAATGTTGGGCAATATCTCGACATGATGGGCACAGCTCAGGCACAGGCTTCAGTTGCTGGCACCAGAAGAATCGCTATGTATAAATCAGCCAAATACACAATCGAGCGGCCGCTTCATATAGGCGCTGCGCTTTTGAACCGTTTTGACGAGTTAGCGAAACCCCTTTCTGCATATGGCCTTCCCCTGGGTGAAGCATTTCAATTGCGAGACGACATCCTCGGAGCGTTTGGAAATGCAGACTCGACCGGCAAACCCGTTGGCGACGACCTCATTGAAGCCAAGCCCACATTGTTGTTAGCCCTTGCCCGTGAGCAGGCCCGTAAAGATGCGGCCATGATCCTTGATCGCGTAGGGGCTCCCGATCTTGGATCAAACGAGATTGAAGCCATTCAAGAAATCATGGTGAGCACAGGGGCTCTCAAAAAAGTTGAGGTCTTGATTTCATCATTAACTGATGAGGCCATCTCTGCCATAAGTAATGCACCTATAGAAGCGGAAGCGAAAACTGCCTTGATAGAGATTGCGCCCTACGTGGCCTGGCGTGACCGATAATGCGTGGCCTGGCGTGACCGATAAAAACTTGACCGTGATAAACCGTCCCGGCTCTTATCGCTTTGCGATTCGCCCAAAGTGGGTCATTGGCCACCTCATTGTCATTGCTATAACCATCTCTTTTATCAACCTAGGTTTTTGGCAACTCAGTCGGCTCGATGAGAAGAAAACTCTCAACAGCCTGGTGGCCCAACGGATGGAGGAACCCACCAAACCTCTTGCATCGCTCATCAAGCCCACAAATGACATTGACGATCCCCAAATCAATCAAATTGTTCATCGTCGAGTTCGAGTCACCGGTAGCTTCGACCAAAAGGCCGAGGTGCTCGTAAGGTCTCGCTCACTCAACGGTCTGGCTGGGTATCACGTCTTGACACCCTTGCTAGAAAAGAAAGGCACGGCGGTTCTTATCAACCGTGGCTGGGTACAGAACCCTGATTCAGCTCGAACCGCTCCACGTGGAACCGTTGAGGTCACCGGTCTTGTCCTCGCCACTCAACGCCGAGGCAGCATAGGACCCACTGATCCCCCTAATGGAGTAGTAAGTGAACTCGCCCGTTCAGACATTGAACGCGTGCAACGCCAATATCGCCTCGATCTATACCCAGTAATCGTGCAACTCGTTACGGCAAAACCAACAGCGTCGCTTGATATGCCGATCGTCTTACCCCCGCCCACCCAAGATGAAGGAAACCATTTGTCCTATGCACTTCAATGGTTTGCCTTCACGGCAATTGCAATCATCGGCTGGGCAGCACTACTCCGCCGAACCGCGGCGTCTAAATAACTGGGCTGCGACAAAAAGAAAGGTGAGCCCCGAAGGGCTCACCTTTCTTTAACTAATTTAAAGAAGAGTTTGTACTAGTTCTGGACCGTACGACGACGGCTGGCTCGAATGCCAACAACGCCGAGGCCAGCAAGAGCAAGTACACCAAGGGCGCTTATATCTCCACCGGTAACGGGAAGACGTGATGCAGCCAAACCAGGGTCAGCAGCAACCGCTACACCAGCAACCTGAGGACTAATGTCCCCAATGATCTTTACCGTGGTGGTAGGCGCAACTGCAACGCCAGCGACCGTGGTAGGCACGACAGTGGTCGTAGGGGCAGCGGTTCCATATGGCGCAACCTGTTCAGGAGCAGCACCGGCACCAGCAACACCCAAGGTCAGAAAGCCGCCAGCGACAATTGTTCCGATAAGCATCTTGTTCCGCATGTTCAGCTCCTCAATCTCATCGCAGACGCGATGTCTGTGTATATAACCTCTGGTCGTACAGAGTAGTTCACCTTCAGCATTGATACATCCTGCTACGTAGTAAAAGTTTTTTTAACGTAAAAGTTTTTTAACCTTCACGTGCGAAGATGATACGTCTACCACTTTACCCAACGTGGTGCTTCGCTGTCGAATGTTTCTTTTCCTACCTTCCATTTCATTGATGGCACACGAGCAGCGGGCTCTATACGAAGTACCTGATCACCCTTAGGCAGATGAAACGTCACTGTCACCTTTCGTTTTGCACCAGCCTCCAAAGTAAATGATTCACCAATGACCTGAGTCTTGCCGTCAGGACCATAGACAGACAGATAGTCGCCACCTTCTATCTTCAGATCAGTAGCACTGGCAGGAACGTTCGCCATCACGACTCCGCCGTAAGTACCTGCCGTCAAATCACCCCCAGGAAATGGGCCAATGATGTAGCTCGGCTGATCGTGTGGCGTGTTGTTGGCAAGCAATAAGGTCAACTTCACCCTGGTTCCAGCCGTGTCAGCAGTCAATGTCATGCTGGCATCAATATTTAAATATTGATCGAGCTTGGTGCCTGAATAATTGAGTACTGAAACCATCAGAGATTGCTCTTCGAGAACTCCCGCTATGCCCGCCTTCACCCATGCCTCTTGCATGGCCTGATCTCTCGACCACAACATGAGATGGCGTCCTTGAGCAGCCTGGGCCAAACCGTTTGCGAGCGTTGATGCATCCCACTTGAAACTGTCGAAACTCAAGAATGCTGCTTGGGCTACCGCACCCATAACCGCTTGACGTCCTGCTCGATCACGATCGGCGTCAGCTTCAAAATCAACATATTGCTGATGCAGTAGCTGATCCACCACATTGTTCGGCCCAATATTGCGCCCGTTTACTTGTACAGGACCAACAGCTTTAAGCAGCGCCTTAAGAACAATCGGGTCAACCGCCATCACACCGTCGATCTGTACACCCCGAGTTTTTTCCCACATGCGAGCAGCCATGTCGGCGGAAACATCAAATCGTGGACTGACTCCTATATCTCGCAAGTCTCGTCCCGGCTGAGCCCATCCCCACGTGGCTTGTACTTCTGGGTCAACGGCGATCTCACCAGCATCAAGGATGCCAATATCGGTCACGCTGCTCATTTTTGTGAGGCTTAATCTTCCCTGCTCGATCAACAACTCACCCGCTGACAAAAACATGCCCGACCCAGCACGCATTTCAGCGTTGTTTGCAGCCAAAACAAGATAGCGAGCAGAGCCACCAAGAAGTGCACTGAACTGACTCAAACCTGATTGCGCCCTGTCGAGATCTCTCGTGGTGCGCTCCAACCGCTCAGCAAACTCGGCGCGAGCATCAGCCAATGGCCCAACCAAACCCTTACTAGGGCCCAAGTCAATGGTGGCTAAGCGACCGTGGGCCTTACTTGCTTCGTTAGCAAGTGTTGCAAGCATTGCAGGACGGCCTTCAGGAGCTACGCCATCTTTATCAATAGTTTCTCGTACCACTACAAGGGCATCGAGACCAGCGTCTAACGCCTCAAATGAAGCCTTCGAGAGCGCACGGGCCGAACTTATTTGGCGACCAATAACGGGAACCACACGCAAAGGTGCAAATACCGGAGACGACAAGGTGTCATGACCTTTACGCAACTCAGACTCAGCCTTGCGTAACTGATTGATTCCCTTGCCATCGAGCATCTCAGCCAGCGTGTTTGATTGCGCCCTACTTACTCGCTGCTCAGCGGTTGTTATATCGGCCCTAGCTGATAGCCCAAGAACAGCACATGCCCCAAACCACACGGCCACGATCGCGAGTATCGCCAATCGTAGGCCACGTCGTTTCTGTCGGCTGGGTGGCTGTATGTCCTTAGTGCTGGCCTTCGGGGAAGAAGTACTCGCGCCGTCGTTGTTATCTTCGCCGTCCATAAGGGGTCAGGCTAGGTGCCTGTGGACCAGTGACAAAAATACTTTGCGCGGCGCTTACATGTTTAACCTTTGTGGTGTATTCACTTTAGGGCTTCAGCCGCGCAAGTAGTTTTGTCTCGGGTCCTTGGGCTGATTATTGGCGGAAGTTCTCGAAATATCGGCTGGGGGTTGGGCCACGCTGGCCTCGGTACTTCGAGCCAAGTGAGCTGGACCCATAAGGGCGATCGGCTGGAGTGGTCATAGTCAAGAAACTGATCTGGCCGATCTTCATGCCGGGGTACAGCGTGATGGGCAAGGTGGCAACGTTGGAAAGCTCAAGAGTGAGGTGTCCATCCCAACCTGCGTCAACAAACCCAGCAGTTGAGTGAATAAGCAAACCCAGGCGGCCCAAGCTCGACTTACCTTCCAAGCGGGCAACGAGGTCGTCGGGCAGAACAATCCGTTCAGCAGTTGAGCCAAGCACGAACTCGCCAGGGTGGAGCATGAACACGTCTTCTTCATTGATCTCGACAAGCTCAGTTAGCTCTTCAAGATCTTGTTTCACATCAATGATGCCCATCGTGTGGTTGCGAAAGACACGAAAGTAACGGTCAATGTGAAGATCGACTGATGAAGGCTGAATGCAATTGTCATCGAGAGGGTCGATGATGATGCGCCCGGCCTCTATCTCTTTACGGATGGTGTGGTCAGAAAGAATCACACCCCGCACCTTATCGGGTAAGGCGGGGTAGGCCAGGAGCCGAGCCAACCGGTATGGTGAGGCTCTCTGCGGGTGTAGTTCAGAGGCAGAACATCAGCTTCCCAAGCTGAATACGCGGGTTCGATTCCCGTCACCCGCTCCAGAGAAACCCCAGGTCAGAGTACCCAACCGGGAGTTTCACCCTGGACCCAGCCAGTCTTCGTGCCTAGAGTGTGCCTAGAACATCGGGCAACAGTAGGCACGCATGGGCAGCACCAGGCCGTTCGGCAACATCCGCACGTTGAAGAGTGGGCGCTATCAAGCGCGCTACTACCACCTCGGCAAGCAAGTGCCGGCCGACACCACGTTTGCCACCAAGGCCGAAGCGAGAGCGTGGCTCGCCACGATGGAAACGGACATCCTTGGCGGCCGCCACGTCGATCCTTCGAGCGGCCGTGAAGTGTTTGGCGACTACGCCCGCCGTTGGCTCGAGGCTCGCGATGTTCGGCCGCGAACCCGGGACACATACGAATCGCAGCTCGCCCACATCCTCGAAGAGTTCGAGACGGTCGAGTTGCGGAAGATCAATCCGGCAGCCGTGCGGGCCTGGCACGGGCGACAGGCCAAGTCGAAGAAGCACTCGAACACGGTGGCGAAGATCTACCGGCTGTTCCGCACGATGATGGACACCGCCGTCGATGACGGTTTGCTCCGGGTGAACCCGGTGCACATCAAGGGTGCAGCCGTCGAGCAGATGGCCGAGCGACCGGCCCTCGATTGGGACGACGTGCAGAAGCTTGCCTCGGTCATCGAACCCCGCTTCAGCGCCTTCGTGTGGGTGGCGGCAACGTCCGGTCTGCGCTTCGGCGAACTCACCGGGCTTGCTCGCACCAACGTCGATCTCGAGGAGCGAACGCTGCGAGTCGA
>JBBSKG010000058.1:0-16391 GCA_038256565.1 Acidimicrobiales bacterium
GGGCTTCTAGCCAAGTTGGTTGGTCATCTGCCCACACCAAGTCTGGTGAAGTGGGGCCTGCGAGATGGCCGCCTTTTAGAAAGACCACGTCTGGGCCTAAATCGGCCAGGCGACGTGCAGCTTCGATCATTTGTTCTTGGCTATCTACCGCTATGCCAGTCAACGCGGCCGCTTCGGGAAGGTTGGGCGTTGCGACCGTAGCCAGCGGCAACAAACGTGTCCGCATTATCGCAATGGCGTCTTCATCCAATAAAGGGTCGCCGTGTTTAGAAATTAAAACTGGGTCAACTACCAATGGCCGTGGTCCAGCCTCGACAAGGGCATCGACGACGCTCTCAACCAATTCGGCTGACCCCAACATCCCGCATTTTGCAGCGTCGAATCCAATGTCATTTGCAACCGCAGCAATCTGTGCACGAACGAGGGACGGGCTCAATAGGCCGACTTCATGCACGCCGATCGTGTTTTGTGCCGTCACCGCGACAACGGCACAGGTGCCCCACACTCCATGTGCCTCAAAAGTCTTGAGGTCAGCAGATACACCCGCTCCCCCGCCTGAATCGGTCCCAGCAATCGTTAGCGAAACTGGCGGCTTGTTCACCATTGATGCTCCCATCCACCAGCGGGAAGTTCATCGCTTCCCAAGCGGTAATGACCCTGCAGATCGGTGCAATGACCAATCGAGACCGGACGCTCTAGGCCAGCCGAGAGAAAGTCGGCCATTAGCCGGTCTGGATCAGGCGTGGCGATCAAAAGCTCGTAATCGTCACCACCACAAACCGCCTCGTCTTCTGTTGCCCCCAAGGCAACTGGAATGCTGCCGAGAATCACCCCTACTCCTGAGGCAACCGCCAGACGTCGAAGGTCCATGGCCAAACCGTCCGACAAATCCATCATTGCTGTTGCGCCTGCCTGTCGTGCCACAGATCCCTGTGCAACACGCGGCACAGGACGACGATGGGCCTCCAACAAGTGGGCCATGTCATCGCCAATGACCCCACCCAACTCATGGACTTCACGTAAGGCTCGTAAACCGGCGGCGGCGGTACCTAATGGCCCGGTGACAAAAAGGTGATCATCAGGTTTTGCTCCACTTCGTAGCACGGGAGGGGGGCCATCATCATCAACCGTCCCCGTCACCGCTACGGTCACGACAAAGGTTGGTCCGCTTGAAAGATCGCCCCCCACGATTGGACAGGCAAACTCACGAGCCGCTTCTTCCAGGCCGTCATAAAGCCCAACAAGGTCGGCCTCACGACCCTGAGGGACCACCACAGTTACCAAAGCATGCAGCGGACGCCCACCCATCGCAGCAATGTCGCTGACGTTTACAGCCAAAGCCTTCCAGCCCAAATCTGCCGCGTTTGTGAGGCCAAGATCGGCGTGGACCCCCTCGACCAATGTGTCTGCCGCCAACAGCAACAAACCCGTTGGAGGCCGAACAACCGCAGCATCATCGCCTACCCAAATTTCTTCAGTCGGAGGCCCCGGCAGCCGAGACTTAAGGAAAGCGATCCAATCCGACTCGTTGCTCAGGAGTGGCCTCCGATATTCTCCATGAACGCATCGTAAACGAGAGGAGACCCGGCCGTGGACGGTCTCGCAAAGCAAGGTGTCGTCAAGTCCTACGATCCAGGTACTCAACAGGGAACCATCATGTGCGACAGCGACTTTTCTGATTACGACCTTGCTCCATCGGCACTGGTTGGGTCAGTATTTCGTATGCTGCGCCAAGGTCAACGAGTTGTATTCAACCTCGATGACAATGGGTTGGCATCACAAATTCGGCTGGGATCCGAGGTTGACATGGGAACGCCTGGTTTCACCTCAACGGGGATAGCAATCCCTCCCAAGGGATAATTACCATGCAGGCACCCGTCGTGAAGGACTGTGGGGGCATCAGGGGGAACATCGTATCTGAGGATTCATCACCCTTTTGGACATTGAGGAGCATGTAATGAGTACCAAATCGCCAACTACTAACGCCAAGCTCCTCGCCTGGGTAGAAGAAGTTGCTGCCCTCTGCCAGCCCGATGCCATTGAGTGGTGTGACGGTTCTGACGTTGAGTACCAGCGTATGTGCCAGCTCTTAGTCGACTCTGGAACCTTCCTGAAGCTCGATGAAGAAAAGCGACCAAATAGCTTTCTTGCCCGCTCTGACCCAGGCGACGTCGCTCGTGTCGAAGATCGCACTTATATCTGTTCTGCTGATGAAGGCGATGCTGGTGCCACCAACAACTGGCGTGACCCTGTTGAAATGCGGGCCACCCTCAAGGGACTTTTCGCTGGGTCAATGCGAGGGCGCACCATGTATGTGGTCCCCTTCTCAATGGGTCCGCTTGGGTCTCCCATCTCACACATTGGCGTTGAGCTGACCGATTCGCCCTATGTAGTGGTGAACATGAAGGTTATGACCCGTATGGGGTCAGCCGTGCTTGATGAGCTAGGTGACGGATTTTTCGTTCCTTGCCTGCACTCGCTTGGCGCACCCCTCGAAGATGGTCAAGCCGATGTGTCGTGGCCATGCAATGACGACAACAAGTACATCGTTCATTTCCCCGAATCACGAGAGATTTGGTCATTCGGCTCTGGCTATGGCGGCAATGCTCTACTCGGAAAGAAATGTTTTGCACTGCGCATTGCTTCATCTATGGCACAAGATGAAGGCTGGCTAGCCGAGCACATGCTCATTCTCGGCGTTACCCCACCAAATGGCGAGAAGCGCTACGTAGCCGCTGCCTTCCCATCTGCTTGTGGGAAAACCAACATGGCCATGATGATTCCGTCGCTTCCGGGGTGGAAGATCGAAACCATCGGCGATGACATCGCCTGGATGAAGTTCGGGCCAGATGGTCAGCTCTATGCAATCAACCCCGAAGCTGGGTTCTTTGGAGTCGCTCCAGGAACATCGCTAAAGACCAACCCAAATGCAATCGCAACCTTGAGCAAGAACTGCATTTTCACCAACTGTGCCGAGACCCCAGACGGTGATGTCTGGTGGGAAGAGCTTTCCAAAACCCCACCCCCGCGTTTGATCGACTGGCGTGGTGATGTTTGGACACCTGAATCAACAACACCGGCATCTCATCCAAACGCACGTTTCACTGTGCCCGCTTCTCAATGTCCTTCAATTGCTCCTGAATGGGAAGACCCTTCCGGGGTGCCTATCTCAGCCATTCTTTTCGGTGGGCGTCGGGCAACAACCATTCCACTCGTCACCGAAGCAATGTCGTGGCGTCATGGGGTATTCCTGGGCTCGATCATGAGTTCTGAAAAGACAGCAGCGGCAGCCGGCACCATTGGCGAAGTGCGCTTTGACCCCTTTGCCATGCGACCTTTCCTTGGTTACAACGCTGGTGATTACTTCGCCCATTGGCTGCGCATTGGTGAAACCGATGGAGCCAAACTGCCAAAGCTGTTCTGGGTCAACTGGTTCCGCAAAGATGAACATGGCAAATTTCTGTGGCCGGGTTACGGTGAAAACGCACGGGTGCTCAAGTGGGTTGTTGAGCGGGTCGAAGGTAAGGCCAAAGCAGTCGAAACATCAATCGGTCTCGTGCCCACCCCTGAGTCACTTGACCTTGCGGGTCTAAACCTCGACCAAAGTCAGATCACGAAGATTCTCGCCGTAGACGAAAGTGAATGGCGCGATGAGTTGCCACTGATCGAAGCTCACTTTGCCGAAGTGGGCAATCGCCTTCCGACCGAACTTCATGACGAACTCCAAGCACTCGAAAAGCGCCTAGCCGACTAAGACCAAAGACGATAACTAACAACTAATCAGTTGTTTATTGATCCGTTGTTCGGAACAGGTGAAGCAGGTGTCTGCTTTCCAATCATGAGACGGAGTCCCCGCTGAACAACAGAGCGGGCAGTACCCAGCAGAACGGTTACATCGAGCAATAGTGACCAGTTCTCGACGTAGAACAAGTCAAGTCGTCGATAGGCATGAAAGGACGGGTTGTCTCTGGCCTCTAGTTGCCAAAGACCTGTTACGCCCGGTTTGACCTGAAGGCGGTCGAGCAACTCGTCATCAAACTGGGCCACCTCATCGGGCAGAGCCGGACGAGGACCAACCATGCTCATGGTTCCTTGTAAAACGTTTATCAGCTGAGGCAGTTCGTCAAGACTTGATGCGCGCAAGAAGTGACCCACCCTGGTTATCCGGTGATCAACCCCGTCAGCCTTAAATAATGGTCCGCTTCTCTGATTTTGCTGTTTGAGTTCGGCGAGCTTCGCTTCGGCATCCACGATCATCGTGCGAAACTTGTAAACCACGATCGAACTACCGTCTTGACCTACCCGAACTTGGCGAAAAAGCACGGGCCCACGGTCTGACAATTTGATCATCAATGCCGCAAGCAAAAACAAGGGGGAGCTGACCAACAAAAGAACCGATGCAGCCAATAGATCGAGTGCCCGTTTTGAGGCTTCCTGACCGCGGGTCAATGAAAATGGCTCTATGTAGAACAAGGGCTCGCGAGCGATCGGGAGGGCTCGAATACGGCGATAATCCAATCCTGCAAGCCCTGTCGAGAAATGCACATGGAGGTTCAGTAACTGGGCAGTGCGGACTACGTCATTAACCTCTGCAGTGTTAAGAGCTGTTGCCGCCATCACAATGCCCGAAGCTTTGACTTTCTCGGCAGCACTGGCAGCATCGGCAAAAGAACCCAGGCAGGGAAGACCCATCAGAGTCTGAGCGCTGTCATCTCCCACGAAGCCAATTGGCATGTAACCCATTTCTGGGTGAACCAAGAAAAGCTGCTTTAGGCGTAGAGCCTCTTGGTCATCTCCAACCACAACAACTGTGCGCATGAAACGACCCTTAACCCGTGCCGCTTGCAACCAGTGCCCAAACTGACCACGTGCAGCCACGAGCATCCACAGCGCCAGCCCAGACCCAGCAGAGACACGGAAAAACGAGGTTTCCTCACCAATCCAGCGGTCGAGTCCATATGCGAAAAAAAGCGCCACTGCGCTTAGCCTGACAAGTCTCGCCACCTCGTCGGCGCGAACGCTAGAGACCCGGGCGAGATAGAGCTTTTGCCAGTTAGCAAGAATCAACGTGACAACCGTCATTGCCGCTGCGAACAAACCGGCATTGGCCAGGTTGCCTTGATTAAACAGGTTCACCCAAAACACTTCAACAATCAGCCACGCAAAAAAAGCTGTGAGGACATCGATAACAACAAGTCGGCGACGAAGGTTCGCTGGTTCTTGTTCACCTTGTTGCATGGGAACAGCGTAAGGGTTTATGGGCGTAATACTGACCATGGATGAGGGTGCGTCTAGAAGTTGCATATCAAGACCCTCTCTAATTGCGTGATGTTGAGAGCGCGCGGAAGAGTCGGTTGATACACCAAAGGGTTCATATGCCTCACGTCTTATACGGAAGGCCCATTTCTTGACATTGGCGGTTCAAAGTCGAGGTCTCTTCCTGGTAGACGCGCAGATCAATGACCCCAGTGGCGAATTCAAGATGCGTTGCTACAAAGGCCAGTTCGACAAGGTTGTTGACCAACTGGGCAAATAAGCGTTCCACCAACTCGGCGTTGTCGCGCACCAAATAGATCGTGACCAAGAGGTCATCGATCTCCTTATTTACCTGCTCATGAATTTCATGCGCGCTCATCTAGCCAACATTTTCGTCATTCAACACGCCATGTCCTGCTCCACTACCAGCACCAAGAAGCCTAGGGGCCTAGGACCCGATACGATGCGTCCATCATTTTCGTTGGAGGAGGTCCCCCGGTGGTCAGTGCATACATTTTGATTCAAACCGAAGTCGGCAAGGCAGCGAGCGTGGCTCAAGCCGTTGACGGCATTGAGGGTGTCGTCTCTTGCGAAGATGTCACTGGGCCTTATGACGTAATTGCCAAGGCCGAAGCTGGCACTCTTGATGACCTTGGAAAAATGGTCGTGAGCAAGGTTCAGCTCATCGACGGCATCACTCGCACACTTACCTGCACGGTCGTCAACCTCTAATAAGAAGGTGCCGCTGCGGCTACGCGAGAGGGGGCCTGTTCTTCGATGACGGGGTCAGGCGTGGCGAGATCGTGGAAGTTCGCAAGAATGCTAACTCGACGTGAGTCGCCATCTAATAGCTCCACAAGACGCCCAACAAACATGTCGCGATTAGCACTGCGCTTTCCGCCAAGTCCGAACATCTGCAGCAATGAATAATTCCAGCAAGCATCAATCACCTTGGTGCCAGGGGTCTTAACGCCACCTTCTCCAACGAAAACCCGAGCTCGCATTTCGGTCAATGTGGTCTCGAGATAGCCAACATGAGGTGCCTCATCGCGCCGGATGTAATCGACCAGTCGCGATGCCTCGGCCGAGTTTGCACAATAGCGATCGTCGCTCACCACCTCTTCGGCCCACTTGAAAGTATTCGCGGCCAACAACTCGATCAACAACAGACCCGTCATCCGCAAGATGACCGTCTCGATGCTCTCGTCAATTGTCGGAACAACACGATCACCACCGCCCATGGACTTGGCCATCGATTGCATAGCCTGGCCAGCGGCATCGTCCCCGCCGCCAAATGCCTTCATAACCAGCGCAAGTGGGTCACCCACATCGGGGTTCTCAAAGGCCAGATCACGAACGCCGTACCACATTTGTTGGTGGCCACCTTCGTCCTCATACCCCGCTTCATCACGAGCATGGGCTTCATAAAGGCCGAGGCCAAGATGCGCCGTCGCCGTGCCCTCAATCGAATCGTCGAAGTGGCGCTGCAGGTTGTCGGTCTGCACGTGACGAATGATCGAACCAAAACCCTCAATGGTGCCGATATGAGTGAGCATCTGAACTAGCGGGTCACGAACTCCCTCCGAAAGAAGATATTTCGCTTGCGCAACGTTGGGATAAAAGTCAGCAAAGAAATCTGGGGGGCATGTAATCAAGGGCATACCCGTCTCAGCCTCAAGCTTTGCTCTCCATGCATTGATAGCAGGCCAACGATGCAGAGTCCGCGGCGAAACGTATGCACCCGTTGAGTCATAGCCCCCATGGAAAAGGGTTCCGCCGAGTGACGAGACTACGAGCGGTTCTTCGTACTTATGGCTTGCGAGCAACTCTTCGGCGGTGAAAATCACTTGATCAGTCATGGCCTAACCCCCTCATTGTGCTGATGAACGTTAGTCATCAGCAAACAAATGCGTTCTTCAGTTCGCAGAGTAGGCCCCTGGGTTCTATTAGGTCAACTATCCATCGGCTATCCTCACGCAGTGCCGAAACTGCGATGGGGTGCTGAAGCGCCGACCGATAGCGATGAGGCCCGTGAACGCCTAATTGACGCCGCTGAAGCTTGCTTCGAGCGCTATGGGGTCATGAAGACGACCGTCGAAGACGTTGCAACTGAGGCCCGAGTTTCTAGGGCAACGGTCTACCGCTATTTCGAGGGGCGTGACGAGCTTCTACTTGGAGTGCTCATGCGTGAAGGCAGGCGCTTTCTCAACCGCCTTGCAGACATCTTCACCAACGAACCCAACTTCGGAGTTGCTCTCGTTGAGGGAACGATATTTACCATCGCCGCAATTCGAGAGGACGACAAGCTTGCTCTGTTGTTCACCCCAGATGCCGCTGGCACAACAGGCAGCGTGGCGGGATCGTCCGAGGCCATTTTTGCCCTCACCGCTGACTTCATGCGTCCATTTATTGAGGCAGCGACAGCAAGCGGTCAGCTGCGACCTGGTCTTGATGTCGACGAAACCAGTGAATGGACACTTCGCACCGTCCTCTCTTTTCTCATGGTTCAAGGCCCAACGGAACGTGATGAATTTGCGGTGCGGCAATACCTCAACACCTACCTTTTACCAGCAGTGATGAACTAGTCAATTCTAACCATTGACTATTGCGACTGTTTTCGTCAAGATGAAAACAGTCAACGAGGGAACCCTCATGAACATAGGGAGGTATTGGTTGAAAGCCACGAACCTATCCTTGGAGGAAACACCACCCGACAAGTCGGGGGCGGGGTAGCCGAGACGCATCGGCTACAACAAAAAGACCTCTCGTCCTCCTTGTGGCGCTACGCATAGCCCGCTACGAGCGGAGCCTCCGGCATAACGAAGTGAGACGCCTGGTCATTTTGTCCCCGCTCACCCTTACCTAAACAAGACCCCGCCACGACCCGTCGAGGCGGGGTCTTTAGGTTTAGGCGGATGCTCTTAGGTTTTCTATTGTGAGTTACACCTCCCATTCTTGTACGATTGAGCCCGATCGCCTCGCAGGGCCAACGTCGTCCCGGGCAGGCACTACTTAGGCATCATGCCGATCGCAATTTCCAATCAGCACAAATGCCAATCGCACAAGCCCCAAGGATGACGTGATGCAACAATTCCCTCTAGCTCAGGGTCTCTACGATCCCAACTTCGAACATGATGCCTGTGGCGTTGCCTTTGTCGTGGACATGAAGGGCCGTCGCAGTCACGCCATCGTGTCACAGGGCATTCAGGCACTTTGCAACCTTGAACATCGTGGCGCTTCTGGATCTGAGGTCAATACAGGCGATGGCGCGGGAATCTTGATCCAGATTCCAGACGTTTACTTACGTTCAATCGTTGATTTCGAACTCCCCGCCCCTGGTACTTATGCGACTGGAATCGCCTTTCTTCCCAATGGCGAAGGTGCCGCCTCGGTTGAGGCTGCCATCAACAAAATCGTCATAAACGAAGGGCTCACAGTCGTGGGTTGGCGTGACGTGCCCACCGATGCATCCATGCTTGGAGATACCGCCCTTTCGGTCATCCCAAGCTTCCGACAAATCTTTATAACCAGCGATACGGCTAAGGAACCAGGCGAGGCTCTCTCAGGTCTTGCACTCGAACGTCGTGCGTTCATAGTCCGCAAACGAGTGGAGCACGAGGTTGAAGGGGTGTACTTCCCGAGCCTCTCTAACCGAACTCTGGTTTATAAAGGCATGCTCACCGTGCCCCAGCTCAGTGAGTTCTTTCCTGACCTTGTCGACCATCGCATGGAAAGCGCCCTGGCTTTAGTTCATTCTCGATTCTCGACTAACACATTTCCATCGTGGCCCCTTGCGCACCCATACCGCTACATAGCGCATAACGGTGAGATCAATACCGTTCAGGGAAACCGCAACTGGATGCGTGCGCGTGAAGCACTTGCAGGCAGTGACCTCTTACCTGGTGATCTTCAACGGATCTTTCCAATTTGCACGCCCAGTGCAAGCGATTCCGCAAGCTTTGATGAGGTGTTGGAACTCATCCATCTGGCAGGAAGATCGCTTCCACACGCTGTGCTCATGATGATTCCAGAGGCCTGGGAAAATCATGACTCAATGAGTGCATCGCGCCGAGCTTTCTATCAATTTCATGCCTCACTCATTGAGCCGTGGGACGGCCCCGCTTCGGTTGCGTTCACCGATGGAACCGTTATAGGTGCGGTGTTAGACCGCAATGGTCTTCGGCCCTCACGCTTTTGGGTAACCGATGATGACCTCGTCATCATGGCCTCTGAAGTTGGCGTGCTTGAGATAGAGCCTGCTCATGTTGTGCGCAAGGGTCGTCTGCAACCTGGTCGCATGTTCCTTGTTGATACAGAACAAGGACGGATCATCGACGACGATGAAATCAAGACCACTCTAGCCTCAGAACACCCTTACCAGCAGTGGCTTGATGAGGGGGTTGTTCGCCTTGAAGACCTTCCTGCTCGACATATGCTCAACCCGCAACACGCATCGGTGGTGACCCACCAACGATTGTTTGGCTACACGTCTGAAGAACTGCGAATACTGCTTGCCCCAATGGCGACAACGGGTGGCGAGGCACTGGGCTCAATGGGCACCGATACGCCCATTGCGGTTCTTTCTGCTCGTCCTCGACTGTTATTCGATTACTTCAACCAACTCTTTGCACAAGTCACGAACCCACCACTTGATGCCATCCGAGAAGAACTCGTCACCTCTTTGAATGCCCACCTTGGCCCTGAGGGAAACCTGCTCGATGCTGGCCCCGCCTCATGCAGACAGGTGGCGCTTTCGTTCCCAATCATTGATAACGACGATCTTGCGAAACTGCTTTATATCAACGAGGAAGGTGGTCTTGAAGACTTTCGCACCTTTGCAATCGATGGGCTCTACCCAGTAGCGGGTGGTGGCGAGGCCATGCGTCTCGCTATTGAGTCCATTCGCTCTAAGGTCAGCGAGGCCATTGCTGAAGGTGCCTCGCTCATTGTGTTGTCTGACCGCTACGCGAATACCGAGCTGGCACCCATCCCCTCACTCTTGTTGACGGCTGCCGTTCATCATCATCTAATTCGTGAAAAAACTCGCACCAAAGTCGGTCTGGTCATCGAAACAGGCGACGCTCGCGAAGTGCATCACATGGCATTGCTAATTGGCTACGGCGCAGCAGCTGTCAACCCTTACCTTGCCTTTGAGACCATCGATGACCTCATTACCGAAGGTGTTATCGATGGCGTCACGCATCGAAAGGCTCGCAAGAACTACATCAAGGCTTGCGGCAAAGGCGTGTTGAAAGTGATGTCAAAGATGGGCATCTCAACTATTCCTTCCTATACCGGTGCACAAGTTTTTGAGTCAGTTGGGCTGGCAACCGATGTCATTGACGAATATTTCTCTGGCACGGTGAGCCGCCTTGGTGGCATCGGTCTTGATGTAATAGCTAGTGAGGTCGCTGCTCGTCACGCCATGGCATGGCCTGATCGACCAAGCGAATTAGCACACCGTGACCTTCAGGTCGGCGGCGAATACCAATGGCGTCGCGAAGGTGAGTATCACCTCTTCAACCCCGACACCGTCTTTCGCCTTCAGCACTCCACCAGGAATAAGCGTTACGAAATCTTCAAGGAATACACCGCTTTAGTCGACGACCAATCGACCAACCTCGCTACCATTCGGGGGCTCTTTAAGTTCAACGAAAACAAACAGCCAGCGATACCGATTGACGAAGTCGAGCCCATTTCAGAAATTGTGAAGCGCTTTTCAACTGGCGCAATGTCATATGGGTCGATCTCTGCTGAGGCGCATGAGAATCTGGCCATCGCCATGAACCGCTTAGGGGCTAAGTCAAACACCGGCGAAGGCGGCGAAGATGCTGTTCGCTTTACCCCCGATGCCAATGGCGACTCACGTCGTAGCGCTATCAAACAAGTGGCGTCTGGGCGCTTCGGCGTCACTAGTGAGTACCTCGTCAATGCCGATGACATTCAGATCAAGATGGCCCAAGGCGCTAAGCCTGGCGAGGGCGGACAACTGCCTGGTCACAAGGTCTACCCATGGATTGCGCGTACCCGACACTCGACCACAGGTGTCGGCCTCATTTCGCCTCCCCCACATCACGACATCTACTCAATTGAAGACTTAGCTCAGCTCATCCACGACCTCAAGAATGCAAACTCGCAAGCTCGCGTTCACGTCAAGCTCGTTGCAGAGGTTGGGGTCGGCACCGTTGCCGCTGGCGTATCGAAAGCCCATGCAGATGTCGTGCTGATCTCCGGTCACGATGGAGGCACGGGGGCTTCGCCGCTCACCTCACTCAAACATGCTGGAGCACCGTGGGAACTTGGTCTAGCTGAGACACAACAGACCTTGTTGCTAAACGGTTTGCGTGACCGCATCGTTGTGCAGGTAGACGGACAACTCAAGACCGGGCGCGATGTAGTTATTGCAGCCCTGTTGGGTGCTGAGGAGTTCGGCTTTGCTACTGCACCACTGGTGGTGTCGGGTTGCATCATGATGAGGGTTTGTCACCTCGATACCTGTCCAGTGGGAGTGGCCACACAAAACCCTGAGCTACGCAAGAAGTTCACCGGAAAACCCGAGTTTGTTGTCACCTTCTTTGAATACATTGCCGAAGAAGTGCGCGAGCTTCTTGCCTCTCTGGGTTTTCGAACCATAGAAGAAGCGATTGGCCATGTAGAGATGCTCGACACTCTTGAAGCCGTGGAGCATTGGAAAGCAAAGGGCCTGGACCTCTCCCCCATCCTTCATCAACCACAATTGCCTGAGGGGGCGTCGCTTCACTGCACGGGCACTCAAGACCATGGCCTCGATAAAGCTCTCGACAACGAACTGATTAAACAGTGCATGCCAGCACTTGAACGTGGAGAAAACGTCACGTTCTCTACAACGGTACGCAACGTCAATCGAACCGTTGGCACCATGTTGGGCTCAGAACTTACCCGTCGATATGGAAGCAACGGGCTAAGCGACAACACGATTGATATCAATTTCACCGGCTCAGCTGGCCAAAGCTTTGGGGCCTTTGTGCCTCGGGGCATCACCCTACGACTTGCTGGCGACGCAAACGACTACCTGGGCAAGGGTTTGTCGGGCGGACGTCTGATCGTGGCACCCGACATCACCTCACCACTGGTTGCAGAAGATAACGTCATCGCTGGCAACGTCATTCTCTATGGAGCAACGGGTGGCGAAGTCTTCCTACGAGGGATAGTTGGCGAGCGTTTCTGCGTTCGTAACTCAGGGGCAACAGCTGTGGTCGAAGGTGTGGGCGATCACGCATGTGAGTACATGACGGGCGGGCGAGTCGTCGTGCTTGGACCAACAGGGCGCAACTTTGGCGCTGGCATGTCTGGCGGCATTGCATTTGTGTATGACCCAACAAGAGTCTTTCCTAAACGAGTCAACGCCGAGATGATTGACCTTGATGATCTTGATGGCGAAGACCGCTCATGGTTAAAGGCAACCATCGAACGTCATTACACAGAAACCAACTCGGCTGTTGCAATGCGACTACTCGTTGCATGGGACGAACATGTCACTCATTTCATAAAGATCATGCCAAAGGACTACAAACGAGTCTTGGCAGCAGCACAAGAAGCCGAGGAGCAGGGCGTGCCAGTAGAAGAAGCAATCATGGCGGCATCTCGTGGGTGACCCTTCAGGCTTTCTCAAACATGAACGAGAGACCCCAACACGGCGAGGTGTACCGGTTCGCCTGCGCGATTGGAAAGAGGTCTACGAGCCTTTCGATCGTGATCGCTTGGCAATACAGGCCAGTCGATGCATGGACTGCGGTATACCTTTTTGCCACAACGGCTGTCCGTTAGGAAACCTCATTCCCGAGTGGAACGACCTCACCTATCGCGACGAATGGCAATCGGCCATTGAGCGTCTACATGCAACCAACAACTTCCCGGAGTTCACCGGTCGCCTTTGCCCCGCCCCTTGTGAATCGGCGTGCGTTCTCGGCATAAACGAAGACCCTGTTGCCATCAAACAAGTCGAAGTTTCCATCATTGATCGCGCCTTTGAAGAAGGTTGGGTAACGCCCATATTGCCCAGTCGCTCCACGGGCAAACACGTTGCGGTTATTGGTTCGGGTCCAGCCGGACTTGCGGCTGCTCAACAGCTCACTCGGGCTGGGCACAACGTGGTCGTATTTGAACGGGCAGATCGCATTGGTGGTTTGTTGCGATACGGCATACCCGAGTTCAAGATGGAAAAGAGCGTCTTGGATAGGCGGCTTGATCAAATGAGCGCTGAGGGAACTGAGTTTCAAGCTGGAGTCAATGTTGGTGTCGATATCACCGTCGATGAATTAAAGAGCCGCTTTGATGCAATCGTCTTGGCCATGGGCTCAACAATTGCTCGCGACCTTCCGATCCCAGGGCGTGAGCTAAAGGGCATCGAACAGGCAATGACCTATTTGCCAATGTCCAACCATGTACAAGAGGGTGATTTTGCCGAGCCGAAGATAAGCGCTGCTGGCAAACATGTTGTGATCATCGGTGGTGGTGATACCGGTGCCGATTGTCTCGGTACTGCACTTCGTCAGGGAGCTAAAGAGGTTCACCAATTTGAGATCATGCCTCGACCTCCTGATCAGCGTGCCGAAAGCACTCCATGGCCGCTTTGGCCGTTGATGTTTCGCACCTCTTCTGCGCACGAAGAAGGCGGCACCCGCGTCTTCGCTGTCAACACCGAGTGTTTTATTGGCGACGATAAAGGCAACGTCACAACGCTTCGCGCTCATGAGGTTCGCCAAGAAACCGTTGATGGTCGGCCAACCTTTACGAAGGTTGAGGGCAGCGACTTCGACCTACCTTGCGACTTGGCGTTATTAGCTATGGGCTTTACTGGTCCCAAGGCTGATGGTCTTCTTGAAAAGCTCGGCGTCGAACTCAACGCCCGTGGAAACGTGACCCGCGACCAGCGATGGGCAACCAGCGTCGAGGACGTCTTCGTCTGCGGTGACGCAGGTCGGGGCCAAAGCCTGATCGTTTGGGCCATCGCCGAGGGACGCTCAGCTGCTGCTGCCGTTGACCTTCACCTCATGGGCCACACCGACCTGCCCGCTCCCATCACCCCGTAACCCATAGGGTGCCGTATATGCCTATGACACCTTCACCCCCGTTGAACGAGTCGAGTTGGTCGGAGAACCCTGTGATGAATGCCCAGCTAGCGGCGGCGGACCAATAGAACCACCACTAGAATTAGCGCCGGGATCGATAGAAGGACAAGCAGTTCAGGCAGGCCGATATTCGGCATATTCATACGAATCTCAATTCTTCAACAGTTGTTTCCGGAGATGGGGCCATGCGCCTAACAGCTACGCGCAGATCGCCGCATCTATGCACGCCAATTGGTTTCCTATCCCGCGTTCAACTTTGCCACTCGTGGTCCGATGGATCGTTCCCCTTTGCACTGGAATCACCCTCGCCACCCGAAGACCGAGCGCTTTTGGAATAGCCCTGCGCACATCTGCTTCGAAGGGTCGAACTGTTCCAGCACGACCCTTCTCTACCTCGTAGGCCACGCTCACGCCGTCTGACGTTACATCTGCATTCCGTCATTCCTCGCCTTCATATTGGCGCTCCCCGGGGATCGTGGGAGCGTTGGGTTACGCGGCGTATGCCGCTGGGGAATTCATCTACTCATAATTGCCATTAGCAACCTATAGATACACACACACCCCATTGTCAACAAGAACAAGATGAACACTCGGGGAACATTTCACTTCAGGTCACGTCCAGGTGGCCGACAACACGCGATACTTCGCTCGCTCGACTGTCCTCCAGCGACTGTCATGCGAGTGTCTCACTGGCTAACCCGCCTGGATTTGGCGGCAACCAAGAAGCGAGCTTCGCCCCCAGCTACATTGATGCCGTAGACGCACAGCGTCGGCCCGGTGGTCATGCCCACGCTGGGCTCAGATATTTAACCAGCTTGGATTTGGCGACAATCAATTAATGTATTTGCACCTGCTCCAACATTGATGGCGTAGGCGCAAAGGGTTTGGCCAGCAGAACCAGAAACGATTGCGTCAAAGCCGTGGTTGGGGCCGTAGGGCGGGAAGGCTCCTGCGATGTCTACTCGAGGTGATGAAGCGTTGATAACTCCTACGCCCTGTCCGTCAAGATAAAAATGGACATCGAGTGGTGAAGCAACATTTGGATCAAGCGCCCAACCCTGCACCCGCACCCCACCGGGGGCACCGACGGCGACATCAAAGCTTCCAATCGGATCAGTGCTCACAACCACCCAGCGACACCCAATTAAGACATTTTCACCCAGTGAAACGTTGATGGCATAAGCACAGGTCGTGTGAAACCCTGGCCCTGAGGGGACTGTCACATCAAAGCCATGATTTGGTCCCGCGTTTGCTTTCACTGCAGCAACATCTTCTCGGCTAACACCAGCGTTGGTCACCGCTGCCAGATTTCCGTCTACGTAGACATGAACATCAATGGATGCTGTTGATTCTGGATCTATTGCCCAACCTGCGAGTTGAAAACCTCCAGGAGCACTCGAAGCGGCATCGACCGAGCCGTAAGGATTCCAAAGAACGAGGCCGTCCCTACAGCCAAGCAAACTATTTGCACCAAAAGCTTTGTTGATCGCATATAAACAAACGTTGTGCCAACCACCAATGCCTGGAGCGACAATATCGAAACCCCGATCTGGCGTTGTTCCAAAAAGGCCACCTACATCAGTGCGTTCATGATGACTAACCGATGTAGCAACAAATACGCCATCAACATACGCATGAACGGTGAGTGGCTCAGTTGTGTCGGGGTCGAGCGACCAACCTCTTACACGAAGCCCACCCACGACATCTTGGATCTCATCAACCCGGCCGAAAGGAGTGCCATCGGGAATGCTCAATTCAGCGCCTGTCCCCATTGTTGGCTTTATGCGCAAGGTCCGAGCGCCGCCGTTTTCATAACCAATCTTTGGAGAAGTCCATGCATGAAACCCAAGTTGCAAGTTACCAGTGACATCAATGAATGGCGCAGGGCCGCCCGGTCCGCCAGCATCACCAGACGATGCCAGCAATGGCTTAGTGCGGGGTTTTGTGCAGGGACCCATCACTGTTTGGCACACGGCGTACCCAATGGCATATCTCGTCGTATCCCAGTCAGAAGCAGAATAAAAC
>JBBSKG010000059.1:0-16206 GCA_038256565.1 Acidimicrobiales bacterium
AGCCGGCCCTCAAGATCGTCGAAGATGTCATTACCGTCGAGGTCTGCCTTAATCGATGATGTTGGTGATGCAGGAAATGACGATGGCCCTTTATTGGCTGCCCCAACCTCACTGACGAGAGAGCCTGCAAGTAGGGCAACTAGGCCAAAAGTGGTGGCAGCTCTGTAACTTCTTGGTAATGAACGCATCATCACTCCCAGTGCAATCGCTGTTTTTGTAAGTGCTTTTGAGAGTCTTGCATACGATCTTTTGAGCTGTGGATTTGGTCACAAATAAATTCGCGCTCACATTAAGAAAGAAGCTTCTAGGCTGAGGCAATGTCGCTGTTTTCGCATGGAACTAAAACCCAGATGGTGGCCGCTGATGAGGCATTGCCCGGTAGGGATCAACCGTTGTTGGTGCCCGAACAACACTTCGTTAACGGTCATCGTCTCGTCCCACCTTTTCCTGAAGGCATGGAGCAAGCCATCTTTGGGATGGGCTGTTTCTGGGGAGCAGAGCGAATTTTCTGGCAAGCAGACGGTGTGTATTCGACGTCGGTGGGTTATAGCGGCGGCTTTACGCCCAACCCTTTTTACGAAGAGGTGTGTAGCGCCAGGACTGGCCATACCGAAGTGGTGTTGGTTGTCTTCGACCCTTCGGTGACGAGCTATGCCGCTATGTTGCAATTGTTTTGGGAACAGCACGACCCGACTCAAGGCATGCGCCAAGGTGGTGATATCGGCACGCAGTATCGTTCTGCGCTTTATTGGTTTAGCGAAACACAGCGCACGATGGCCAAGAGTTCGTTAAATGATTACCAAGATGCGCTTACAAACAAAGGCTTTTCTCCCATAAGTACTGAAGTGAGACAAGCCCCGACATTTTATTACGCTGAGGATTATCACCAGCAGTACCTAGCCAAAAACCCGAATGGCTATTGCGGAATTGGCGGCACGGGCGTTTCTTGTGCGATCCCGAGTGCTTGATGCCTGACACCTTGAGCGTTGTTGATGAGGGTCGGGTTCGGACGATTACGTTGCAGCGTCCGGAGAAGAAGAACGCACTTACCCCTGAACTTGCGTGGGCTTTGATCGGCGAGGTTGAGCGAGCTACTCATGATGATGATGTTTGGGTTATCGCCATAAGCGGCAGCGGCGATTCATTTTGTTCAGGCCTTGATCTTTCGGCGGCGACCGCATCTGGTTCGCCGTTGTCTCCCCAAGAAGATTTCCTAGATGATCTTTCATGGGTGGGCCGCATTCCATTGGTGTTGCGCCAACTCTGCGACAAGCCCGTTGTGGGTGGCATTAATGGAGTCGCAGCAGGTGCAGGTATGGCATTGGCAATGGCTACCGATATTCGCCTTGGGGCAGCGAGCCTCCGCTTCATTGCGGGTTATCCACGAATCGGAGCCTCGCCTGATGCCGGGCTCACCTGGACTTTGCCCCAGGCGATTGGCTACGAGCAGGCAATGCGTTTCTTGTTAGAAAATCGCACTGTCAATGCGGAAGAGGCGCTCCGTCTCGGCCTTGTGGGCGAAGTAGTTGACGACGCGAAGTTTGCAGCACGTCTTGGTGAATACTGCGCCATGTTGGCTGAGCGTTCGCCGCTTGCAAGTCGCCTTACCAAGCGTGGAGTTACTCGTGCTGTGAGTATCGATCTTGAATCACAGGTGCGTTACGAACTAGCCAATATCTTGCGAGCCTTTCGTTCAGGTGACTCACAAGAAGCTCGTGCAGCCTTCTTTGAGAAACGTCCCCCAGTATTCAAAGGCGTTTAGGTTGCGGTTAGATCAGGTTGCGGTTAGATCAGGGCCTTCGGCGGCAGTGATCACAACTGTTGCCAATGTTCCTGGAACTAGATCGTTAGCAACGTGAACAATCCCATCGATCTCGGGAGCTTCACGATAGGTGCGGCCGACTCCGGGAATATCAATTAGCACTTCGACTACTTTGCCGATCAAATCATCACGCCGCTTCGCTGTGATGGCGTCTTGGCGTTCGCTTAATTCGGTGAGTCGCTCGGCAACGAGTGCGTCGGGCACAGTGCCATCAAGCCCTGCTGCATAGGTTCCGTCTTCTGGAGAATATGAGAAGAACCCACACCAATCGAGCTGTGCTTCTTCTATGAAACAAAGTAGGGCATCGTGATCGGCCTCGGTTTCTCCGGGGTAGCCAACGATGAAATTAGAACGAAAAGTGGCCCCGGGCTCGATGGCTCTAATGGCCTTGATGCGTTCGAGAAAACGCTTCCCGTCTCCCCAGCGACGCATGCGCGCCAAGAGAGGACGAGACACGTGCTGCAGGGAAAGATCGAAGTAAGGAACGCCTGTGGTGATGATGGTTTCGATTAGTTCATCGGTCAGGTCCGAGGGGTACAAGTACAACAGACGTACCCGCTCAACTCGTTCAGTCACAGCCTTTAACAAAGGAACGATCGCTCGTTCACCCTTGCCTTGGTCTCGTCCATAGGCTGCTAGATCTTGAGCAACAAGTACCACCTCTTGCACGTGGAGTTCGTCTACTTCTTTCAGAATTGATTCTTTTGAACGACTGCGCTGAGGACCTCGAAACGAGGGAATGGCACAAAAGCCACATGCTCGATCGCACCCTTCGGCGATTTTGACGTAGGCCCAGGGAACAGCACTTGCGGGGCGAGGAAGTTCGAGCAGGTCAAACGCTGGCATGACATATTGCCCCGCAGCCAACGCCGCATTGGGGCGACTTGTGCCCAAGGTGACAGGTACGCCAAAGCCAACGACTGCATCGACTTCTGGAAGTGCAACTGCCAGTTCGTTGCCGTATCGCTCAGCCATACAACCAGTCACCACCAGCTCTGAGCCAGACTTACGAACGTCACCAAGAGCCAGGATGGTGTCGATCGATTCTTGTCGAGCAGCCTCAATGAATGCACAGGTATTGACGACCACAAGGTCAGCCTCATCGGGGGAGCTAGCTGGCAACATGCCATCTGTAATGAGCGTGCCTTCTAATTTGTCAGAGTCAACCTGATTTTTGGGACAGCCCAACGTGTGCATCCAATAGCGACGGGCCATAACCCACAAGGCTACCGGTCCTCGGTTCGCCTGGTCTTTTCCCGCACAAGGTCACCTATCCGCTGAACCTCTAAGGTTTCTAGCCGCTGAAGAAGCGTGCGGGGGCTCGAGTGGCGTTGACATCGTTTCTGACCATGCTTACGACAGGTGAGCAACGTTCGGGAAGTTGGTCAGGCACGAACCAGTCGATATCTGCGACTTCGGTATCGAATATTTGGCGGGGTTCCCCGCCGATAACCGAACATGCGAAATAGACACCGATGTGTTGACGCCGTCCATACATAGCGACGAGGCCATTGACTGCTACCTCATAGCCTGTCTCTTCACTGACTTCTCGTGTAACTGCATCTACAGGAGTTTCACCTACCTCAAGTTCTCCTCCTGGTAGCCCCCAAGCCTTAAAGCCATATGCCTGATGGACCAGCAGCACGCGTCCCGTCTCGTCAGTGACCCATGCGAAGGTGCCTACATCTGCGTTTAGTTTCAGCGGGTCGATCCCAGGAGCCGCAGCAATAGCTTGATGAGCGGTGCCTGCATCAGCGTAGAGATCTATTTCTATGATCTCGCACGCCAACTCGCCTGGGTGTACTACCGAGACACAAGAGAAGCCTTGCCCGATCAATACCTCAACATGACCTTGATGATCTAGCACGGGGTATCGAAAGTCTCGGCCAAGTTGATGTGCAAGGTCGAGGTTCGGTACGACGATCAACAGCGGAAGATCCATGTTTCAATGTTTAGCCTGCTCACCGAACTCGTGACAGGAAATCGACGAATCCGTTGCACGACTTGGAAATCGACGAGCTGGCCTGAAGGGAAAGAAAAGGCAACGTAGAAAGTCGAGCAAAGGTGCCGTAGCCTTGGTCGCATGGCTACTAGCGACGCTCCTATCGTCATCGTTTCGGAAAAGGCACGAACAGAGATTTTGGCCATGCGCTCAGCCGAGGCTGAGGGTGACACGCTTGCTTTGGCAATAGCGGTTACCGGCCACTCGGGCAATGAGTATGCATATGAGCTGACGTTTGAACCGCTTGGCGACTTGCCGAATGGAGTTCAGCTATATCAAAGCGGCGATTTGCCTGTAGCTATTGGCGAGGATGACGAGCACAGGTTGCGTGGGTCAGTTCTTGATCTCGTTGACCCAACAGGTCTGGTGTTGCGCAACCCAAACCGCCCTCCGCCGCCGGTTGTGCCGGGTTCGCTCGAACTCACTGGCACAGTAGAGGAGCGTCTTGCACAACTTCTCGAAGGTGAGATTAACCCCATGTTGGCTAGCCACGGTGGCTTTGCGGCAATGGACCGAGTTGAAGATGGCGTTGCATACCTATCAATGGGTGGCGGTTGCCAAGGCTGTGGCCTAGCCCAGATGACACTTACTGAAGGCATCAAAACAAGCGTTCTTGAACAGATCCCCGAAATTACAACCGTGGTCGACATCACAGACCACGGAGCCGGCACAAACCCGTTCTACGACCCAGTCTGACCCAGTGGATTGACAAGGACAGGCATTCTTCGTTCATCGGTACCTGAACGTTTGGCTGCGGGTCTGTCGGTTCCTAACGAGTGAGCCTCAGCTCGCTCGTTAACGCTTTGCTGAGCCTTAGGCCAGGGAGATAGGTGAGCCGCTCAGGGCTTTAGTGGTGGAAGCGGTGATGCCTGAGGCGTCTAGGCCGAGTGAGGCGAGGATTTGATCAGGCTTTCCTTGTGCGATGTATTCGTCGGGTATACCGAGAACCAATATGGGTGGGCTGATTCTGCGTTCGGTTAGACCACTAATTTCGTCGGCAATACGACTACCCACGCCACCGATGCGAACGCCGTCTTCAATGGTCACAACTAGCGAATGTTCGGCGGCATCAAGCAGCATTTCGACATCGAGAGGTTTGACAACTCGTACGTCCCAAACCGTGGCTGATATGCAAGATTCGGCTAGAAGCGCCGCAGCTTGTTCGGCAACTTCCACCATCTTGCCAACAGCCAAAATGGCAACTTCTCCATCACCTCGCATGACCCTGCGGGCCTTGAGGCCTGAACCAACCTGATCGAATGGCACCTGGCGCGCTGCGGTCTTTGCCCAACGAATAGAACTTGGCCCAGTGGTGATTGACAGGGCTGTATTGAACATCACTTCGATCTCTTGATAAGAGGAAGGAGCGAACATGGTCATGCCAGGGACTTTGGCGAGTAGGGCCATGTCGAGAACGCCATGATGCGAGGGTCCATCGTCACCAGTAATGCCAGCTCGGTCGAGACAGAAGATCACAGGTTGGCTATGCAGGCCTACATCGAGGTTTACCTGGTCAAAGGCTCGAGTGAGAAAGGTCGAATAGAGCGCCACTACGGGACGCAGCCCCCCCATTGCCATACCAGCGGCAGCAGTAACGGCATGTTGTTCGGCGATGCCTACGTCGAGCATGCGATCACCAAAACGTTCGGCAAAAGGCAACAGGCCAGTCGAGTCAGGCATAGCGGCTGTAATTGCCACAATCGATTTATCGCGTTCGGCAGCAGCGATGAGAGTGTCGGTGAACGCTGCGGTATAAGAACCAGGCTTTAGTTCGGATGTGTCATGAAGACACTTGATGGGGTCATCTTCGGCAGGCGGATATCCACGGCCCTTTTGGGTTACCACGTGTAACACGATCGGGCCGTCGTGTTCAGTGGCTTGGCGAAGGGCAAACTCCATCTCGGCGATATTGTGGCCATCGAATGGGCCGACGTAGCGCACGCCGAGCATTTCAAAGAAAGCGGGAGGCTCGAATATTTCCCGAAGAGCTGCTTTTGCGCCCTCTAGTCCTTTTTCAAGTCGGTCTCCAACAACCGGAAGATCATGGAGGGCTTGTTCAAGCCTGCGTTGGCGGCGCATGTAGGTTGGGTTGAGGCGAATTTTGCTCAGCTCATGAGAAAGGTTCGACACCGTTGGCGCATAGGAGCGGCCGTTGTCGTTCAAGATGATGATGACTTGACTGTTCGCATGGCCGAGATTGTTAAGACCCTCGTAGGCCATGCCCCCAGTCATTGAGCCGTCGCCGATGATTGCCACGATCTTACGCTTTGTCCCGTTGAGGCCATCAGCAACGGAAAGCCCATGGGCATAACTCAAGATGGTTGAAGCATGACTGTTTTCAATCCAGTCGTGTTCAGACTCGGCGCGGCTTGGGTAACCCGAAAGCCCCCCAGGCTGGCGTAGATGCGCAAACTCCGCAGCTCTTCCCGTCACAATTTTGTGCACGTAAGCCTGATGTCCGGTGTCCCACAAGATGAGGTCACGAGGTGAATCGAATACTCGATGAACGGCAAGGGTCAGTTCAACAGCACCGAGATTTGAACCAAGATGGCCACCAGCACTTGAGACTGCATCGACGATAAACGTTCTGATTTCGTCGGCTAGCAGGACAAGGTCGCCTGACGAGAGTTCATGCAGGTCGCTCGGGTTTTTAATTTTCTCGAGAAACATGCCGAGTGAGTCCTTCCCGGAAGCTACTGATTTTCAATGCCACCAGGGGTTGCGAGTTGTTTGTTGACGGTACCCGTCCATTGTATGTTTCGACGACTTCCATGAGGTTCCTTTGTTCATCTTTAGGGCCATTACGACCCTGTCGCATTATTTTGGGCTTAAGGACCCGAGACAAAACTACTTGCGCGGCCGAAGGCCGAAAGTGAATACACCACAAAGGTTAAGTATGTAAGCGCCGCGTAAGTAGTTTTGTCACTGGTCCTAACGGATGCCTTGGGACTACGGTGACGCACATGAGTAATCCATTTGATTTGAGCGGCAAGGTTGCGTTGGTGACCGGAGGCAATAGTGGCATTGGTTTGGGTATGGCCCGAGCCCTTGCATTAGCTGGTGCTGACGTTGCCATTTGGGGAACTAACGAAGAAAAGAATGCCAAGGCCGAGGCCGAGCTGAAAACGCTTGGCACTAATGTCGTGGCGGTTCGTTGCGATGTTGGCGATGAAGAACAGGTGATTTCTGCTTTCGCCGAGACACTCGCTGCCGTGGGCAAGGTAGACGCATGCTTTGCCAATGCCGGCACGGCGGGTTTTGCTCCATCGTTTATGGAAATGCCCTTGGAGGAGTGGCGGCGCGTCATGCGTATAAATCTTGAAGGAGCGTTCTTGACGCTGCGTGAAGCCTCTCGTCACATGGTCAAGCGAGGCGAAGGAGGCAGTCTCGTTGCCACTTCATCTCTGGCCGCTGTTGAAGGACAAGCGAAGGGCCAGCATTACGCAGCGACTAAGGGCGGAATCATTTCGATGATGAAGGCCATCGCAGTTGAACTCGCTCGCAATGAGATTCGCGCTAACACCATCTTGCCTGGGTGGATCGAGACCCCAATGGCCTCGCCTGCGCTCAACTGGGATCGCTTTCGTGACAAGGTGCTTCCTCGTGTCCCCGCACGTCGATGGGGTGTTCCCGATGATTTCGGCGGCATAGCGGTTTACCTAGCCAGTGCAGCGTCGGCGTATCACACGGGTGACACGTTCATGATCGACGGTGGTTACTCGATCTTCTAGACGTTAGTGGCTGACATGAAACAACTCGCGCGGCCGGAGGCCGAGTTGTGATACCCACCAAGGAAAACTTTGAAAGTGCCGCGCAAGTTGTTTCATTGCGGGCACTTAGTTTTGGTTTGGCGATGAAGATCCCACTGGCGACCGATTAGATATCCAAGACCCAGGACGAGGGCGCCCCCTGCTGCGTCTAGCCAGAAGTGATTGGCGGTCACCACGATCGCAAAGAGTGTTGCTATCGGATATGCAATCACTAACACACGCGACCAGACGTGACGCATCGCTGGAAGAAGCACGAGGGCTGACCATGTTGACCAACCAAAGTGCAGGCTGGGCATAGCTGCGTATTGGTTGGAGACTGCCTTCATCGACTCGGAGTCAAATGACCATAAACCCCCAAAGTCGGCAAGGGTGTCTATGAAGCCGTAGGTGTTAGGCAACAGGCGAGGTGGCAGGAGGGGGAAGAACGCGAACCCAATGAGTGCAAGGCCAGTTGTGGCGGCAAGCGTTGTACGCCAGCGCACGTAGCGATGAGTCCCCCGACGGAATAGAAAGATCAGTGCAAAGGCGGTTACGACGAAATGGAATGAGCCGTAAAATATATTCCATGCCTGAATAAACCATCGAGTATTGAGAAACCATTGTTGAATAGTTTCTTCGTGAAACAAGCCAAGAGCTCGTTCAACCGAGATGACCCACTTGGCGTTGGCAAACGCATCTGCTTCACTCACCGCAGCTGAGCCGAACTGGTTGCGTATGAATGAGTAGATGACATAAAAGGCCAGAGCGTAGAGAACCTCTTTCCACCAACGCAGATGGAAGGTATTCCCCGGTGAAGGGGCCGAGGTCATGCCAGCATGCGTTGCGGTTTCGATCCAATGGCAAATGCTGGAGCCCCGAGCAGACTCACAACCAAGTTGACGCCATAGATCAAGATTCCAAGCGCAATAGCTTCTTCAGTTGCTATACCCAAAGGATGCAAGAAGAGCACGAATGCCCCCTCGCGCACCCCGAGACCTCCGAGCGAGATAGGCAAAACTTGTGCGATCGCAACGGCAGGCATGAATGCCAATATTGCCGTTGGTCCTACAGGCAGCCCAAGCACACGGGCGGCAGCGAATGCGCCCAGCATGACCACAAGTTGGTAGGCGAACCCCACAGCCAATACTCCAGCAGCGGCAGAGGGGTTATGGCGGAAACGACCTAGACCTAGGTGTACGGCGTTGGCGAAACGGGCCCAGCCAGCAGAACTACTCAAACGGTTACCGACCCAGGGGCTAGAAACTGCCATCAGGAGCAGCGTTAGAACGACCAGGGTTCCAATAGCGATGGTCAGTGCAATGTGACTTGGAGTACCAAATGAGCGCAGATTGGGGTTGATAATGAGCCCCGCCAGGGTGATTACGGGCAAGACCAGCCAGCCCGTAAGGCGCTCTAGTACGACAGAAGCGAACGTATCGGGCCTTTCCCCATTCGAGGCCGAGAGGCGGGTGACTCGTAGAACGTCGCCGCCAACGGTTGAGGGGAGGAAGTTACCTACGAATAGGCCAGCTAGATAGTGGCTGAACAGGGTGCGGGTCTTGGCTCTAAGTCCGAGTGCGACTAGTACTTGTCGCCAACGCAGTGTTGACAAGATGATACCGAGCAATGTGACGACCATGGTGATGGCGAGCCATAGGCCAGCGCGTGCATCCCAATCGGGAATCAAGGCGGAGAGCTTCACCCGTGGGATGAGTAGGGCAAGCATAATGCAACTGACAAGGGCTCGGGCGGGGACGACCCATGATTTTCGGCCTTTGTCCATCTCGTCACCCCCATCTTGTTACCTAGATTTCACCTTAGCTACTAAGCCTACGCCTCCTTAGCAGGAAAGCGCTATAGACAAACTCTTGTAACCATGGGGCAGAATAGGCGCATGATGGTGTCTGGGCGACAAGTGATGCTTCCTTCAATCGAAGTTTCCATCCTTGAGGCAGGCAGTGGTGGTAAGCCCATGATGTTCTTGCATGGTTTTGCTGGAGGTAAAGAGGACTACGCAGGTCAGCTCTCTGGTCTTGCTGTCTCTGGTTACCACGTGGTTGCGCCTGATTTACGGGGACACGGGGCCAGCGGAGCTCCTTTTGATGAAGCTTCCTACAGCTTTGAGATTATTGCAGCAGATGTCGTTGAGTTGGTGGAAGTTTTGGGGTGGAAAAACTTCATCTTGGTTGGCCATTCTATGGGAGGCATGGTTGCCCAAGAGGTGGCGCTTCTTGCAGGAGATCGGGTTTCGGTTCTTGTGTTGGTTGACACCAGCGCCGGAGGTCTTGATATGGACCGGGGGCCTGCATTGGCGGCAGTGGAACTCGTGCGAACTGCGGGTACAGAAAGACTGGCTACTTTGATAGCTGCCATGGGCGGAGCGGGGCCTCTAGACAGCGAGGCCGCTCGACGTTTTAGCGATAGCGAACCGGGATGGGTTGAGCGAGGCGATGCCAACCTTCGCAACGCGTCTGACGCGATGTATGCAGCAATGTTGATAGCAATGGTTGATCGCCCCGATCGACGAGAGGCCCTCGCATCGCTGACGATGCCAACACTCGTAATGGTCGGCGATCAAGACGAACCTTTTCGTGCTCTATGCGAGGACTTGGCTGCCGCCATTCCAACCGCTCGCCTCGTAGTAATTCCCGAAAGCGGCCACACCCCCATGCAGGAAGCCGCAAAAGAGTGGTCAACCGCCCTATCAAAGTTCCTAGCCGACCTGAGCTGAACTTTCGGTAGTGGCGGCCTTTTCGGTTCCTGATCAACTGCCATCGCCCAGCGCCCAGGGAGTTTTATTGGAGGCGTTCTAGGAAGCGGCGGGTGGTTACGATTACGCGGGTGAGTTTTCCTACGGCTATGAGGCCTTGATCGTCTGTTACTGAAACCGTGAAAATGAGGCGGCGTCCTTCTATTTTGGCAAGAGTTGCCTCGGCGCGTACTCGATTGCCAATCTTGACGGGGGCAACATGGTCGAGTTGAACAGTGTGGCCGACGCTGGTTTGCTCACCGGTAAGTTGGCCTTCAATGGCGGCAACACTGGCTTCTTCGCATAGGGCAATGATGCGCGCAGTGGCCAAAACCGGCACCTTGCCACAGCGTTGAGCCTCAGCGGTATCCTCTGGTTGAACGATGAGTTCAAGCTCGGCGGATAAACCGCATTCAAGCTGCATGTACCCGAGGATATGACTCTTGTGGGCCGAGGGCCAATGCACCTTTAGACTGGACGACTACTATGCGTCCATGAGCGCGCTCATCCGCCACCCTCATCTGTCTGATGACGTGCCGTTTGGCTGGGTGCGAGTTGACTGCCACAGCCACACGATGTGGTCGGGCGATGCGACTACAACTCCAGATGAGATGGAAGAAGCGGTGGAGTCGTGTGGCATCGAGGTGTTGTGCATAACCGATCACGGAACTATCGATGGGGCGTTGGCGCTTCGTGATCGCCTTGCATGTCGAGTGATAGTTGGCCAAGAAACCCGTACCTCTGTCGGCGAAGTGATCGGCCTTTTCTTAACGGATCGCATTGCTCCAGGTCTGGGGCCTTTCGAGGTGGCAGAGCGCATCCGTGAACAGGGCGGGCTCGTTTACATTCCCCATCCTTTTGACCCGATGCGCCAATGTCTGCGCCGTAAAGAACTTCTCGATCTCATAGCGGCGGGCATGGTTGACGCTATTGAGGTGTTCAACGCCAAAACCTCCTTGGCTCACCTAAATGCCGAAGCCGCATCGTTGGCCAAGAGCGAAGGACTGCCCGGTGGAGCAGGCAGCGATGCTCATATCGCTGAGGCCCTTGGTGCTGGCTATGTGATGATGCCTGACTTTGATGGACCCGAGTCATTTTTAGAAGGGCTGCACCACGCCAAGGTCGTGGGCCATCACTACGATGCGGCCAGACCATGGCGGGCTCGTATCGTCCCATCGCTGAGTTCAGACCTGTCTTCTAAGCCCCTTTAACAAAGAGAACTACTACCGATGCCAATTATTCACGCAATTATTTTGGGTATTACTCAAGGCCTGGCAGAGTTTCTTCCTATTTCTTCAAGTGGGCACCTCCAGCTCGTTCCTTGGCTCTTTGGTTGGGACGATTTCGCCAGTCGTCCAGCGTTTGAATCAATTTTTGATGTCGCTTTGCACATGGGCACCTTGCTTGGAGCCATTGCCTATTTCCGCCGTGACTTGGTCAGCCTTGCTATTGCAGGCATGGGGGCACTGACTAAGGGAGGCCCTAGTGGGCGAACAAAAGAAGATGCCATAGCAACGACCGAGACTTCGGTTCACCCGTCAGCGGTCGAGTTTGTCGACGGTCCTAGCCCCAAAGATGAGGCCCGTCTTGCCTGGCTGTTGGTGGTATCGGTTATTCCCGCAGCAATTATGGGCGCACTATTTGAGGAGTACTTTGCCAAGATCGGCGAGGCCGAGTGGGCGATTGGTCTTCTGCTGATCGTCTTTGGTCTGGTGTTGTTATGGGCAGATCGACTGGGTGGCGACAGGCCTGCGCACGATTTTCGTTGGCGCGATGCGTTGTTGATGGGAGGGGCCCAAGCACTTGCCCTTCAGCCTGGTGTTTCTCGCTCGGGTGTGACAATCACGATGGCCCGTAAGCTCGGGTTTCAACGTGATGGTGCAGCTCGGCTGTCTTTCCTAATGAGCCTGCCTGTTATTGCTGGCGCAGGAGTTTTCAAAGGGCTTGATCTTGTGAGCCAAGGTGGGGTGCCAGCAGACTTACGAGTGGCTTTTGTTGCAGGCATGGTTTCTTCGGGCCTAACGGGCTGGGTGGCAGTTTGGGGCACTTTGCGTTTGGTTCGCACTCGCACCTTTACCCCCTTTGTGATCTATCGATTGATAGTCGGAGCGGGTGTGATTGTTATTGCAGCTTCCAGTTTTCGCTAAGGACCCGAGACATCAGGCTCCATTGAGCACGATCGTTACAACCCCAGCGGTTAGGGCATAGGCAACGCGTGCCGCTTCCTCTTCGGTGAGTGCAAGAGTCACGTTCTCTTCGTTAACGGCGATGACGACGGCATTTCTGGCAATGGGAAAGGTCGGAGCGGCTGCATTAGTGGTTGGGGGTCCAGTAGCTGAAGTAGGGGTATTAAGTGTTGCAAGAACATCGAGGCGGTCACCACGTTCTAAGGCAAGAGAACCAACTCCGGTTGGAACCGCAATGGCGCGTCCTCCTGGTGGAATTAATGATGCCGTTGTAGAAAGTCCTCCTGGAGAAAGCCGAGAATTTAAGACGGCTTCGCCATGTTGAATGTCGGCAGAGACCATCGTTCCGTTGACCGCCGAGCGCAATGCGTCCTTGGGCACAAGTGCTGATGGATATGAACGAACTTCGGTGTTGTTAGGCCCAAGTATGTTGCCTGCCGGTACATCTTTGGTGGCCACCAACACTGGGCGCATGTCGCCAAAGCGGGAGGCTTCGACCTCGGCTCGGCCAAGGACTTGGGTCACGGTTATGCCGGTGACAAGACTAAGCGTGCCAGCTACGACCCAAAAGAGCAGAGGGTGACGTCTAATGCGCCAAGCGGGAACTCGATTACCAAGAGAACGAGTGGGTAAGCCAGGCGCCATGGGAAGTCCTTGTGATTCGATTCAGCAATAAGGTGGGGGCAGTCGAGTCACTAAAATAGCATGAAATACTTTATAAGACCTAACTGGTCATTTTGGGATCCCAGAATTACGAAACTCAGTATTAAGAGGCGGGAGTGCTCGAGGGTGAAGGCTTTGGACTGGAAGAAGCGCCTGAGTCGCTGGCCGTTTTTGAAGGACTTGATGTCGAGGTGCTGGGCGAACTTGATGAGTCAGATGAACCTGCTGAAGAGCTGCCCGATGAGTCAGATGAACCCGATGAGGAAGTAGACGAAGCTTCTGAAGTGGAAGTAGAAGAGGCAGCTGAAGACGACTTGCCACGGCTGTCTGTCTTGTAGAAGCCGCTTCCCTTAAAGGAAATACCCACTGCTCCAAAGATCTTGCGAAGCGAGCAATTACAAGAAGGGCACACGGTTAGAGCAGCGTCTTCAAAGTTTTGAGAAACTTCGAGTTGTTGGCCACAATCCTTGCAGGCGTATTCGTAAATGGGCATGAAATCCTCCGGGAGGGAACCGAGGCCGAAGCTGGCACTCGACAAAGGCAAGTGCCAGTGTACATTCCCTCTCTCCCCGTACCATTGGGAGATGCTCCCCATTTATTTGTTGGCCCTTCCCGCTTATGCGCTGGGCATATTTCCAACGGCGCTTCTTGTGGCTGGCCTAGTGGGGAAAGACCCGACTAAGGAAGGTTCAGGTAATCCTGGAGCTACCAACGTTGCACGAACCGTGGGTTGGCGTGCTGGTGTGTTGGTCTTGTTGGGTGACGTCTCCAAAGGAGCAATTGCAACCTGGCTTGGCTTCGCCGTGGGGGGTCGAACTCTGGGGTTGGTTTGTGGGGCAGCCGCAGTGGTTGGCCATATTTTTCCCGTATCTCGGGGCTTTAAGGGTGGCAAGGGTGTCGCTACCGCTATTGGTTTTGCGGCGGTAGGGTTTCCATTAGAAGCCCTGCTTGCGGGGTTGGTCTGGTTAGTGATCTCGGCAAGTACTCGCAGGGTCGCATTGGGCTCGATCGTTCTCGCCGCAGCGTTGCCTGTTGCGGGTTCGATAACGGGAAGGCCAATAATTGAAGTTGCATTGCTGGCGGGCATGGCGATATTGGTGATCATTCGCCATCGAGACAACATCATCCGTTTGCGACGAGGTGAAGAGGCCGCTTTTGAGTTGGATAATCAATAGGTCAACTCGCTTGTAAAGTCCGTGGTGACAATCGAAAGAGAGCGACCCGTAGATGTACCCGCCTGTGCGTAAAGCCGTAATTCCTGCTGCCGGACTCGGTACCCGTTTCTTGCCAGCGACTAAGGCGATACCCAAAGAGATGCTCCCCCTGGTTGACAAGCCAGCCATTGAATATGTCGTAGAAGAAGCCGTAGCTGCTGGGTTGCATGACATCTTGGTCGTTACCGGACGGAGCAAACGGGCGATTGAAGACCATTTCGATCGTGCACCCGAGCTAGAAGCCGAGTTGGCCGAAAAGGGCAAGACCGATCTGGTAGCACAAGTACGGGCGAGTGCTGAGTTGGCCAAGGTTCACTTTGTGCGCCAGGGCCAGGCGCTTGGGCTAGGCCATGCGGTGAACATGGCAGTTGACCACGTTGGCAACGAGTCTTTCCTTGTCATGTTGGGTGACGACATCATGGTTGACGATTCCCGACTATTGCGGGGAATGTTGGCAGCTCACCAAGCCCTTGGCTGTTCGGTAATAGCGCTAAAAGCATTTCCTCCAGCAGAGATATCTTCATATGGATGCGTTGCGCATGAACCAGCTGAGTCCCAGACTGGTTTGACGTTTGGCCCTGATGAACGGTTGGTTCGCCTGACGGGAGTAGTCGAAAAACCAGCTCCAGATCAGGCACCCTCTGACCTTGCGATCATGGGTCGCTACATTCTCACGCCTGAGATCTTCGCTTCCCTCGATCGCGTGAAGCCAGGAAGTGGTGGTGAGTTTCAGCTGACCGATGCGATTGCTTTGTTGTTGGAATCTCAGCCCGTATATGGATATGTCTTTTCGCAAGGTCGTTATGACGTTGGCAAGAAGATTGATTATTTACGAGCGACCGTAGAGATAGCTGCGAACCGTGAAGATTTGGGTCCCGAGTTTCGGGCTTATTTGGCTAACTATGTTCGCAGCCAGGGCCTGGTGTGAAGAGAACGGGAGTGGATAGTGGCGCTTATTCCTCTTAAAGAGGCCCAACGGCGGGTGCTCGATGCTTGCGAAATGTTCCATCCCTCTGCAATTGCATTGAGCGATGCGTTGGGTTGCGTCACTTCGATTGGGATCGTGGCAGACGAGTCGATACCTGGCTTCGACAATTCAGCTATGGATGGTTATGCGGTTCAGGCTGTCGACACTAAGGGAGTGAGCGAGGCCCAACCCGTACGCTTGCGAACGCTCGGCACGCTGGCTGCTGGTGGGTCGGCTGACAAGTTGGAAGTTGGCTCGGGCGAGGCACTTCGCATAATGACCGGTGCGCCTATGCCTATGGGCGCTGACGCAGTTGTCATGGTGGAACGTTCGATCGTGGTGGACGAGGTCATGGTAGAGCTGACAATGGAAGTCGAACCTGGGGCATCAGTACGTCGTGCTGGCGATGACTTGCGCGCAGGTGACGTAGCGATCGAAGCATCTACGGTGCTCAGTGCCGGGCATTTGGGCGTGCTGACTTCTCTTGGTGTGCGACGAGTTCCGGTTTATCGAAAGGCTCGGGTTGGGGTCTTATCAACCGGCGATGAGTTAGTGGAAGGGCCTGGCCCACTAGAGGCGGGCCATATTCGAGATAGCAATCGTCCGACCTTGATGGCCTTGGCCACTCAAGCGGGTTGTGACGTGGTTGACCTTGGTTGCATTCCAGACGACGAGACAGCCATTAGCGAGGCGATAAGTCAAGGAGCGACGAGTTGTGATGCGTTACTCACTAGCGGCGGGGTCAGCATGGGAGACTTTGATCTCGTCAGGGTTGTGCTTGATCGCATGGGAGAAATGTCATGGATGCAGGTAGCCATTAAGCCCGCCAAGCCGTTCGCTTTCGGCATGGTTCG
>JBBSKG010000060.1:0-16101 GCA_038256565.1 Acidimicrobiales bacterium
ATGGTCTCGCTCAACAGCATGGGTCCCGACGAAGCAGGGAGGACGATGCCTCCGTTGCCGATGGTCTCGGCGATGGCACCAGCCGCTCTCGCCACGACCGGCGTCCCGAACGACATGGCTTCGAGTGGCGGGAGGGCCAGGCCTTCGTGTGCGCTGGTGCTCACGAGCATTCGTGTCATGCGAAAGAAGGTGGCCAACGCCGACTCGGTGACCGACCCGGTGAACCATGTGCGTTCGACGCGCAGCAGCCGTGCCTGGCGATGCAGTGCATCGAGGTACTTCGGAAGCCGCGGTGTGCCGACGACGACAAGCCCGAGCTCGAGTTCGTGGACCCACTGAACCAGGTGCATTGCCCCAACCATGGTCTCGAATCGCTTGTGAGGCAGGAGCTGGGAAACGCCGAGGACAAAACCCGAGGGAAACCGCTCGGAGATCTCACGGGCGAGACGGGCATCGGGAGCAACTGATCGCAGACGCGATGGGCGCAGCCCGGCGGGCATCACCTGAACATCATCGAAGCCCTCGGCGGCAAGGGCCGACGCGTTGAACGACGAGTCGGCGATGGACAGCACCACACGATCACGAAGCAGGGAGAGCTCGTAACGACCCCATTCGAGGCCGACAGCGAACTCGGGTTGATGCTCAAGAAAAAAGGAGGAGGGTGTGATGTTGTGATAGATCAGCACGACCCGCTCCGGTCGGTTGAGCAGTGCCCGTGTCACCTCGGGGGTGCCATAGCTTGCGTGGTAGACGATGATGTCGTTGCGTTGTCCGGGACCCAGCCGATCGAGCGGCACCACGTCCCCGGCAACGTCGGGTGCGATGAAGTGAGCGTAGATGTCGCTTTGCCCGCGCTCGCGTAGTGCGCCGCGAATGGTCCGAGCCATGGCGGTGATGGCGTCACCCCCGGCGGCACCGACCAATACCTGGTTGATACGACGGCCCGTCACCCAACCGCCGACTTCGTTTCGAGGTCATGGACCCGCCGCTCGAGGTTGAGCACCGCGTCGGCCAGATGGTCGATCACCGCAACCCGATCGAGCACGGCGCTCATCATCTCGTGTAATTGGCGTTCGTCTGCCTCGCGCTGCATCTCGATGAGGCGGCGAATTTCTTGGAGGGCACCTGCGATGTCCTGGCCCAACGTTCGGACATGCTCGGCGAGCACGCTCGTGTGTCGTTCCACCACGCGGCCCGCCGTCTTGTGCATCGTCCGCCCCCCGGGCAGTCGGGAGTCAAGGTCGGGGGGAGCTCCCAATGCAAGGGTTGTGTGCGTGACCGCTGCGATGCGCTGCTCGAGGTCCCCGGTGTTGACCTCATGCCGATGCACGGCATCCATGATGAGCCTGAACTCCGCTTCGAGTTGCTCTTCGAGTCCCGGGGGGTAATCACCCATCGCCCGTCGGGTGGCCACCCGCTCCTGCAGCCTGTCGACCAGTTCGTCAACGTCGACGTTTTCCATCCAGCCCTCCATGTGGTCATGTAATCCTAGTCAATGATCCCACAGGGCATAGAGTTCCTAACTCGTATGATGGATGCAAGCAGTTCTTATGACGGTGTACAGGCAGACCAGCGGCCGAACGCTCCTGACGACTTACAACCGTCGTTGTCGATCATCATCCCCGTGTTCAATGGTGAGGGATGGGTTGGGCGTTGTCTCGCTCACCTTGCAGCCGCAACCAGCCAGGCCGAGTTTTCGTCGGTCGAAGTCCTCCTGATCGACGATGGCTCCACTGACCGTACGCTTGTCGAAGCCGCAACAGCGTTGCACGACGAGCCCGACATCGCACTGCGAACATTCTCGCAGCCGAATTCCGGCAGGTTCGCGGCTCGACGCCTTGGATTGGAAAATGCCAAGTACGACTTCGTCTTGTTCATAGACGCACGTGTCTTCATTGATGAATCGGCATTGGCATTCGTCGCACCTCTTCTCAACAGGCCTGACCAACAGGTATGGACATCACACGTCGAGGCAGCGACGGCGGACAACCCTATTGCCGGGTTTTGGCAGGCAATCGAACATATTGCCTGGCGGCGTTACTTCAAGAGCCCTCGAACAATGTCGTTCGGTATCGACGAATTCGATTATTTCCCCAAGGGAACAACCGCACTCATCGCCGCCAAGGAGATGCTCATCGAAGCGTTCGACGCATTCGAGCCAACCGTGACTGATTGGCACAAGGTCAATGACGATACGGCTGTTCTGAGATGGGTAGCCGAACGCACGCCCATCAACATTTCACCGCATTACTCCAGCACGTACAACGCTCGTACCAACCTGGTCGAGTTCCTCAAGCACGCTGAACATCGCGGCACGGTACTCATCGACGGCTATCTGCGACTCGGGACGAGATTTGCCGGTCCGATCGTGGGCGTCCTGGTGCTGACGCCGGTACTTGTGTGGTTCGTCCTCCGGCATCCCGTTCGGGCGGTCATGGTCGGTGTGGCTGGGTCTGTGACTGCAGCGGCCGGAGCCAAGTCGCTTGGCGTCCGCAAGTCAGACGCTCTCATTTTTGGAACGCTGGCCATGCCTTTCGGTGTCGCCTATCTTACGGGCATGTGGCGAGGGGTGTTGCTCCGAATCTCCTGGCTCAGGCAGCGGCGCCGTGGCCCCGTCGGTTGAGCGCCTGATGCGAATCCTCATCTTCAATTGGAAAGATCTCGCGCACCCGGCTGCTGGGGGGGCCGAGGTGTACACCGAGGGCTTTGCCCGTGAACTGGTCAAGAGGGGTCATTCGGTGACCTTGTTCGTTGCTGCTGTCGAGGGTAGGCCAGCCGAGGAAGAGGTGCAGGGGGTCAGGGTCATTCGTCGTGGCGGTCGGTTCGGGGTCTATCGCGCTGCCCGCAGGTTTTGGAAAACCCAAGGTGAGGGCCAGTTCGATGTAGTCATCGACGAGGTCAATACCCGACCCTTCCTGACGCCGAGATACATACGATCCACACCAATTGTTGCGTTGATCCACCAGCTGGCTCGCGACGTGTGGCAATACGAAGTTCCTGCCCCTCTTGGCTATGTGGGTCGCTATCTTCTCGAGCCTTGGTGGTTGCGCAGCTATCGCAACGTGCTAGTCATGACCGACTCTGTCTCGTCAGCCGAGTCATTCGAGGCATACGGCATTTCCGGGGCGCATCCGTTGCCTATCGGAGCAGCGCCCATTGACAAGCCCGTCGTGGACAAGGAGGCGAAGCCGACGATTGTGTTTTTGGGTCGACTGGTGGAGAGCAAGCGACCGCATCATGTTGTCGAGGCTTTCACGAAGGTGCAGGAGGTATTTCCGGATGCCCAGTTGTGGCTGATCGGTGATGGCCCGTACCGGGCAACCATCGCAAAGAGCACCGGCCCCAATGTCCACCTGCTCGGCCGTGTGTCGAGCAGGGAACGCGAAGAGCGTCTGGCAAGGGCGCATGTGTTGGTTGCGACCTCCGTGCGAGAAGGATGGGGCCTCAACGTCAGTGAGGCCTCAGTGTGTGGAACCCCTGCTATCGGCTATCGGGTTCCGGGACTGGTCGACTCGGTTCCGGCCTCCGGTGGCCATCTTGTGGAACCAAATCCTGAAGCTCTCGGTGAGGCCTTGATCGCATTTTTCAAAGAGGAACTCAGGCTTACGCCAATTCCATCATTGGCCCCGTGGGAGGATGTCGCCGATGCGGTCGAGGGCCATCTACGGAAGGCGGTTGGTGGCTGCGGTGCTGCGCCCCTACTGCCCGGATAGGACGGTTGACGGAGAAGTTATGGGTGGAGGGAGAGGTGGGAGAGGGTTTTCCTCTCGGAATGCCAACCTCGCAAAAAGAATCAATACCAGAATGACAGCAATGACGGGTTCGATCTTCGATCTTCGGCGGGAGCGTCGCAGTCTGGGAGCAGGAGTGTTCGGCTTGAGCACTGAGAGAACCTACCTCAGGGTCCATCCCGTCGAGGTGGTTGGTCGATTCCCACGGCCTATTGTCTCATGTCAAAACCTCCGGGAAGGGTCCCTCGTTGCCTCATCGGGGAATCTCCGCTTCGGGGGGTTGACGAAGGACTGCTTGACGGGAGGTTTGGCGGGTGCAGGGGCCTTGGTCAGTGAGACGGTTTGAAGTTTTGCGGCGAGTGTGTCGATCTGGCATGAGAGATGGCCCAGATGGACGTCTGCGAGCGTCGAGTCGAGATGTCGCCATGTTGTCTCGGTGATGGTCGGGAACGCAACGGTGAATCGGCCGACTTGTATCATACACGTCGCATGCGTTCACCGACCACCTCGCCGAGATCGGCACCGCTCCCTCGATCGCAGCGTCGGCGCTTCGTTTGACAACGCTCTGGCCGAGACGACCATCGGACTGTTTAAGACCGAGCTACACCGCAATCCCGCCGCCCTCGCCGACAACGGTGGCCCATGGAGCGGCCTCGACGACATCGAGATCGCGGATGGGTCGCGTGGTTCAACGACGAACGGCTTCACGGGGAGCTCGACAACCAGACCCCCGCCGAAGTCGAAGCCGCTTACTATTATCACAAGTCTCATCCCAGCGCGGCATGAGAATCAAGAGCTCCGTCTCCACGAAACCCGGGGCACATCAGAGCCTCCATCAAACCCAGGCCGATTCACCGTTGCGTTCCCGATATCGGTGGCGCTGAGCGTGAAACAGAACTCGCCTGAGCTGTTGCCGCCTTCGTGGCCTACGAGATCGATCTCGATGAAGCCAGGCCGGTTCTCGTCCCAATCAGCCCACGTTCGGATCGGTATCTGGGACTTCAACAAGGTGCCGGGCTTGGTGTGGGGTAGCCCCGTAGCCCCTCGGGTGGATTTGAGCGCACGATCAATCGTTGCTGCGCTCATCATCGCCAACACGGCCTCGAAGCGGAGAAAATTAGGTGAGGCAACGATGCCCCCTACGCGGAGGTTTTAGATGAGTCAACGCGACGTTTCAGTCCGCTCAGAATGTCACTGCTAGAATTATCGATCTATGCCCCTGGAGCCTACGGGATCGTCTCGTAACCTACGAAATGCGACTAGAGCTTTTTTCTATCTTTCTGGCTCATTTTTTCTGCTTTATCCGGTCCTCTCGTCACCAGTTATTGCAGACGATTTTGTAACGCCATTTTATCAAGGGCTTTTTTATAAGAGAGATGGTTGGTCGGCATTTTTAGAAGCATTAAGTTATGGATGGCGGAGTGGCACAGAGGGAGCAAATTTCCGTGTACTGGGTAGTACCATCGGCTCGTTATGGCTCTGGTTGTGGCTGACAGTTGGTGCACATTTCGATATCAGCATGACGACGCTGTATGCGCTCACTAAATATGTAGTTTATCTTGGATGCGCAGCTTCTCTTGCGTCATTCTGGTGGGTAGTTTCACGCGAGTACGGTCGTGGAATCCGTTATTGGGACGCGTTGGTGATGACGTCGTTCGCCTTATTTGCGACTATACAGAACCATGGTCTCTGGAGTAGTGACCCGGTGGCCAGTTTTCCGCTTGCAGGGTATGGCTCGGCTGCTATTGGCTTTGCAGCGCTCTCCTGTGCGGTCTTGGCGGTGAGGCAACAGAGCCGCCGCTCCTTCCTGCTGGCGGCAGGTATGTCGTTGGCTTCTGTGTTGTACTACGAAATTAATCTCGGTGCAGTCCTTGGCGTCGGTGTCATACTTGCCGCTGGGTGTTGGTTGCATCGCGACAACCCACGTTTGTTGTTTGCCAATCTTGCGGGCGGTGCCCTTGTTGTAGGGCTCCCTGTATTGGTTCTTCTTTTTGGTCGTACGGTGGCGATGGGGAACTCGGTTTCTTACGGTGGTACAGTTTTTCGACTGGCAGGGACACCACGGACCTTCTTTTTAGGTGTGCTAAACAGTCTTCCCGGCTCAGCTTGGACGCTCTCGGAACGGCAGTCGGGGGGACGCTTTACCCTGGCGTTTTTCTCGCTCGGAGTATTGCTTTTATTGGTTTGGTTGCTCCGATGGTGGCTGCAGACGTCATCACCGTGGGACGGGGTCTCCCATGGCGGTGGATCCCATTGGGCCATGGTCAAGATTGCGATTGGCGTTGGGGTCGCCACTTATGCACTTGGTGCGATCGGCCTGCAGGCGATGACGGTGAAAGTGCAGGATGAAACGCTTGGGTTGGGGTATGTATATACCTATTATGCGGTCAGTTCGTGTGCCGTTGCGCTTGCTATCGCGGTAGCAGCTCGTTACCTATTCTCCCGGCGTAACGCGTCTGCGATCCAGTTCTTGATGTGTTCGGTTGCCGTCATATTTCTTGTCATCCAATCGACCGTGAGTTGGGGCGTAACGAAAAAACTTAACGGTGTCGTGGCACCGAATCGCAGGCTTCTCAACACATTCGACGTTGATGTCGATCAGGCCCAACGGTGTCAGGCCCTCGCTGAATGGACGGCAGGTGGTTGGCCGGATTCCTACGAAATAGATATGGTCGCCGGTTTGCAGCACTCATACAAGGTCTACTTTGGCGAACTTTTCTGCAAAGGGTTTTTCCGTGCTGGCTGAGTGGTCGTGTCAATAGTGTGACATGTGACCCATGTTCCATTCCGGCGGCCGATCATTCGACGGTACTCAAGGCGAATCATGTCGCTTAACATGTGAAGTACGGCGGGCCAGCCAGTCGTACTTGTGAACGTGTAGTCGATCTGAAGAGGTCCCTCAATAACCCGAAATGATGAGTCGTTGGCGAGAACGAGCAGTTCCAAGTCGAACGCAAACCCAGCGGTGGTAATGCGCGGTAAACATGCGTCAACCAACTCTCTGCGAAAGAGCTTCAGCCCTGTTTGGGTGTCGCTGACATCAAGATTGAAGAAGATCTCGACCAACTGCCGAAACACTTTGCTTTGGAGCCGCCGGAACGGCGGATAAGCCACCTGTGATTCCGGGTGAATCTTTGACGCTACGACGGCATCGGCATTCGAGGTTTCCAACAGATCCAGAAAACGCGCAATCCCGCTGGGATGGATGTCGAGATCTGCGTCGATGAAGGCAATTAGGTCACCCCGAGCGCGCTTGACCCCATAGCACAGGGCGTACCCTTTCCCAGCGTTCTGCGCGTAGTGCAGTACTCGTACGTGCGGAAGCTTCAGCGCTCTTGCGATGTCGGGGGTTCCGTCCGTGTTGCCGTCAGACACCACAATCACTTCGTAAGGACGATCGAGGTCATCAAGAACCTGGGTTAGTCGATGTAGTGCTTCCCCGATCGTGTTGGCCTCTTTATAGGCGGGCACAACCACGGACAAGAAGGCAACCTTTCCCTCAGGACAAGTGTCCTGAGGGCTCATCCCTGCGCCATTGCTTTCCGCAGACCCTCGTCTTGCCAACGTGGCCATCGGTGAACGCCCTTCCATCAGTTTGGATACGACTGAACTTAGTCCCGGAATCGAGGTTGAGTGGGGCATTGATGTCACGCCTTTTTTTGAGCTGCGACGACCGTATTACCGGCGAGTGAAGGACAGCGGGCGAAGAACCCGTCGACTTTCCGTACCTTGTTCGGGAGCGCATCGAAACGAGCGCCACGAACATCGACAATATGAAAGTCATGATGAGTCAGGAATTCGCGTATAGAGCGCGAAGTGAATAGTCGAAGGTGGCCAACGATGTCGCCGCCGGGGCGACCGAATACTCTTTCAAAGCTCACCTCGCTGAAGGCTGGCTGGACCCCGAACAACAGCGCGATGCGGTTGAACCAAGCTGCCAGATTTGGGGTGGAGAGAAATAGCCAACCACGTGGACCCAAGACCCGCGAGATTTCTCGAGCGTACGAATCGGTGTCGACAAGGTGTTCGATCACGTCGTCACTGACGACTACATCAAAACTTCCATCGGCAAAAGGCAATTGTTGAGCGTCGAGCTGCACGCCGCATCGCTGGGTTTCAGAGACATAGCAGGCCAACGCCTGTTCGGAGAGGTCGGCACCGGTCACGTGGTAGAGGGAGGTATCACTCATTAGTAATTTTGTCGGGGTACCTGCACCACAGCCGAGGTCGAGAACGCGGATTTGTTCACCATGTACTTGTTCGACAAGGGACAGTTGACGTCCTTGAACGTCAACGATCGGATTGTCGATGAAGTCGTTTCCCATCGAGGTCTGGGAATAGAACGTTCTTGTCATGCAGGTACTCCGACTTGATCGAGTGCCGTGTCTAGTGGGTCGCTCAGCCCCTTTTGGCTTTGATAGAAGAGCCTAGCCCGAATTCTTGTTTTATCCGGAAGCGTCGGATGTCCGATATAGGTGTTGTCGCTACGGACGGAGCGCTATCACAGTGATGAAGGCGGCGTGACGAGGATCCCAAGCACCGACTTTGGCGGGCAGAGGGTAATACCCGGCCCCCTTGATGTGAACATCAACAAATCCGTGCACCTGGAAGAGTTCGATGAGGCCCCGATAGGCAAAGACCCGAACATGCTGCCAGCCAATGGCGAGGTTTTCGGCGTGACGCAGATTCGAGAGTGGGTTGCCGATCGAAGCTTGGGACGTGGAGACATTGGTGATTGAAAAGGGTTGCCAGCCGAAGAAGCAAGCCCCGATGTTGTGCCAACTGGCGAGATTTTCCGTTGAGATACAAGCGGTGCCGCCTGAACGAAGCACGCGAAAGGTTTCTTTCACGAAGTGATCGGTGTCGGTGACATGTTCGATAACCTGGTTGGACGTGATGACATCGACGGATTGATCCTCAAGCGGCCAGGTTTCTTCGATGTTGGCAGGGATTGCACTGATCCCATTTTTGCAAGCTACGGCAACTGCTGCTTCGTTTCGTTCCAGCCCGATGAGGGCGGCCCCTGGTGGTGCGTACTGCAAAAAGGTTTCGCCGTCCCAGCAGCCGATATCGCAGACAACAGCGCCATCGAATGAGCGCTGGCGTGCAGCTGCTGCAATCTGAGCCATGTTGTAGTCCATGGCATTTGCAAACATGGCCCGACCTCGGGTGCGGAGACGACCGCGCTCGGCTGCAGTGCCGGGTCGGGCCACACTGTCGGGGCTGGTATCAGACATGAGGTGAATACTAGCCCGGGTGTTCCTGGCAGTCGGGCTAGGTGTAGATCCCATCCACATTCCTCAGGAGGCCCCCTGGGATCTGAGGGTTCTGTAGCCACTTCATCTCAAGGAGACACGGGAAGAGAGCCGCCGCTTGTTCGGAGCGAACCTGTTATTGGTGGCTTGCCCGTTACGAGGACGGTGGAACACTTACCGAATCGGTCCTTGGATCCTTATCGGGTGCCGGGACTAGGGCGATTTGGTCTCGTAGTACTTGGCGATGTCGTCGAAAATAGCGGGTCGCGACATCGATCGCGGCGAGACTGTTGATCTCCAGCCGTCATTGTGGCTGGCCATCTCCCTACTAGCCTGAGGCTCATGGCCTTGAGATTTGTGATTGTTGGTGGTGGTCCGGCGGGGCATATGGCGGCTAGTCATGCGGCACGGTTGGGGGCCGAGGTGACGCTTGTTGAGCGTGACATCGTTGGTGGGGCTGCACATTTGTGGGACTGCATACCTTCTAAGGCAATGATTGCTACAGGTGGGGCGATGGCGCTGACTCGACGTGCGGCGGGCATGGGTCTCAAGCCCATCGAGGCCTGTCTCGACTTTGAGGCACTCAGGGCACGCAATGCCTCGATCGAGGAACGGTTGAACCGTTCTGCAATAACTCTTTTGGAAAGCCAGGGAGTCCGCATTCTACGGGGGACGGGCCATTTCACGGGTTCTCACGAGTTGGTTGCCGAGACAGCTGAAGGCTCGGTAAAACTGGTCGCCGATGCTGTGCTGCTCTCGACGGGAAGTCGTCCCCGCATTCCCGACTGGGCCGATATCGACGGTGAACGAGTACTGAGCACCAGGCAGGCCTATCCGCCAGCTGAGCTTCCCGAGCATGTGGTCGTGGTGGGTTCGGGTGTCACCGGAGTGGAGTTCGCTCACATGTTCTCATCGTTTGGTTGCAAGGTGACCTTGATCGTCAGCCGTCAGCAGGTCCTTCCCCAGAAAGACCCGGAGGTTGCAGCTGCCCTGGAGGCTGACTTTCTTAGACGACACGTCACCTTGTTGAAGGGGGCCCGAGCGGTTGGTATTGATCGTGGCGACGATCATGTGGTCGTGCGGTGCGACGATGGGCGGATGGCAAAAGGTAGTCATGTCATTTTGGCTATCGGGTCGATTCCCAACTCGGAGGGCCTGAATCTCGATGCAGCGGGAGTTGAGACCGACAGTGGCGGTTATGTCCCCATAAATCAACATTGCGTTTCGAACGTTGCCCACATTTATGCTGCTGGCGATCTGTCAGGCAAGCTCCCATTGTCATCGGTGGCATCAATGCAGGGTCGCAAGGTGGCTGAGCATGTCATGGGTTTACATACCCGAGAGCATCGTCACCTTGACTACGACAAAGCAGCTTCTGCGATCTTTACTGAACCAGAAATTGCTGATGTTGGCCTTGCAGAAGCCGATGCATTTTCGTCGGGTCGAAAGATCAGGGTGACTAAGGTTCCGTTTTCGGCGTCGGCTAAAGCGCTGATCGAAGGTGATGCACGTGGTTTCGTCAAGATCATCTCTGATCCAGCTACTGGCGTTGTTTTAGGTGGTTCAATTGTGGGACGCAACGCTGCTGAGCTGATCTCGGTGATTGCATTGGCGGTGACTGCTGGGCTCAAGGTCAACGACATCGTCGAGAGTCTGCTCGTGCACCCCGCTCTAGCAGAGGCCTTGTCGGAAGCAGCGGAATAGGTGGCAGGGATGAGGGTTCATGCTTGCACGATCATTGCTCGAAACTATCTGTCTCACGCTCGAGTCCTTGCGGCGTCTTTCCGTGCCCAGCACCCTGATGGCCGATTCACCGTCTTGGTGACCGACGATCGTTTCGGTGAGGTGACTGGAGATGACGAAGCGTTTGAAGTGATGCATCTGAATGCGCTCGACATCGAACAGGCGACGCTGCACGAGATGATCATGAGTTACGGCGTGATGGAGCTGGCCACCGCCGTTAAGCCGTGGCTTCTTCGGACTTTGCTTGGTAGAGGTAGTCCGGTAGTCGCTTATTTCGACCCCGATATTTTCATATATAAGCCCGTTGATGATCTATTTGATATGGCATTGTCACACGACATCGTTTTGACTCCACACCTTCTCTCGCCCATGCAGCGAGACGGTAAGCGGCCTGCCGAAGCTGAGATTCTCGGCGCTGGAACTTTCAATTTGGGTTTCATAGCCGTGAGCAACGAAGCCAAAGACTTTCTTGATTGGTGGTCAGAGCGACTTCGACGTGATTGTCGAGATGACCCAGAGAACATGGTTTTCACGGACCAACGTTGGATTGATTTTGTTCCGAGTCTCTTTCCTCACGGTGTTGTGAAAGATCAAGGTTGCAACGTTGCTTATTGGAATGTTGATCGCCGCCCCATCCGGCGCGTCGATGACCAATGGAAAGCGGGAGATGCAACACTTCGCTTCTTCCATTTCAGCGGCTACAACCCCCATGATGGCTATCGCCTGAGTAAGCATCAGGGAGGCCAGCCTCGGGTTCTTCTTAGTGAGGAGCCTGATCTTGCGGCTTTGTGTGATGCATATGGAGTGGCATTGCTGGCGGCTGGTTATGACGAGGCAGTTGACATCCCCTATGGATGGGGGCGACTTCCTAACGGTGTCCCCATTGGTCCTGAGATGCGACGCCTTTATCGCCAGGCGCTCGACGACTTGGAGGTCATAGGTTGGCCCGCCCCACCTGACCCTTGGGTTCCAGGAGGAGTCCCAGCCTTTATGGCGTGGCTGGGAGAGCCAAATCCTCATCGGCCGTCGCTTACTCGTTATGCCGGCGCAATATATGAAGATCGTCCAGATGCACATACTGCTTATCCCGATCTTGATGGCCCCGATCGAGATGGTTTTATCCGATGGCTCCATGAACATTGCGCTAGAGAAATGGGCTTGTCCTCTTGGCTATTGCCCGCAGATCCATGGAAGATTTCTTTTTTCGATCGCATAGCTCCGGAACTGCCGCCTCCTCTGGAGGGTTTGAATATAGGTGGGTACCTGAAGGCTGAGCTTGGGTTAGGCGAAGCGGCTCGTTTATTGGTTTCTGCTGTTGAGGGTGCGGCTATTTCCTATTCGACGCTCGTCTATGCCCGAACGAGTAGTCGCCAAGGTCATGACTTTAAGGCTCAAGAGGTAGATACCGTCTTATATGACATCAATATCGTGTGTGTTAATGCCGACCAGGTCAGCTTTTTCCGCCACGAAGTTGATGAGTCATTTAATCGAGACGGATACACCATTGGCTTGTGGTTTTGGGAAGTAGAGGGCTTCCCGTCGCCTTTGCATGTTGCTTTCGATCAAGTTGATGAAGTTTGGGTGGCCACCGAACACGTTCGAGCTGCCATTACACCTCACACGAACAAGCCTGTGCTGACGATGCCATTGCCATTAGTGGCTCCCATTGTTGATGAATCGATCACCAGATCAGACTTGGGACTCCCTGATGATCGGTTTATCTTCCTATTCGTTTTTGACTATCTAAGTGTTCTTGAGCGGAAGAATCCGCTTGCACTCATCGAGGCATTCAGCATGGCGTTTGAGCCTGATGAAGGCCCATTGCTGATCATCAAGTCCATCAACGGCGACCAATGTTTGGTCGAACGCGAGAAACTTCGTCACGGCGCTCGTAGCCGTCCTGACGTCATACTTCGCGAGGAATACCTTCGGCCTGCAGAAAAGACAGCGCTCATGGCGACCGTCGACTGCTACGTCTCCTTGCATCGAGCAGAAGGTTTGGGGCTGACCATGGCTGAAGCCATGACGTTGGGCAAGCCCGTAATCGCAACAAACTATTCGGGGAATATTGATTTCATGAATGAGGAAAATAGTTTCTTGGTCCCAGCGGCCATGGCTGCAATACCCGCTGGCACTCCTATCTATCCTGATACAACTCAATGGGCTGAACCCGATGTGGCCGTTGCTGCGCAATTGTTGAGACACGTCATCGACAATCCCGATGATGCAGCAGATAAAGCCAAACGAGCTAAACAAGACTTGGCTCGTTTGTATACACCAGAGATATGTGGGCAGCGCATGAGGCAACGACTCGACAAGATTCGTGTCATGGTTAGCCAAAGAACCGTGCAGGAGAGAAGAGCGTGAACAAGATTGCAAGTTTGGTTAAAAAGCTTGGGGCATATGTTTCTGGCAAGAGGGATCTTCAGGCCGCCATCAATGAGTTCTCTGCTCGGGTTGATAGCGATATTGCTGCTCTTGTAAATCAGATCGACGGCCTTGCCCTAGATCAGAGACGCTTTATAGATGCCTTCACTGAGCAGGTTCAGTCGCTGACCAAGGCGGTAAATAAACTCCAACTTCAAATGGATGATCAGTTGCAAAGAGAACGTACCGATTGAACCAGCCGGGCTTAGGTTCGGGCGGGCCTCTTACGTTATGACTACGAGGACGTCACCGCCGCCGACGGTTTGACCAGCTTCAACCTTGATCTCTGCCACGGTTCCGCTCTTGTCGGCTTCGATCTGATTCTCCATCTTCATGGCTTCGAGCACGCAGACAGCTTGGCCAGCTTCTACGGCATCGCCGACATTAACCAACAGCTTGACGATGGTTCCCTGCATGGGAGCGGCGACCTGGCCTGCACCTGCTCCGCCGCCTGACGCACTTACGTTGGCAGCTCCAGCTCGTCGTTTGCGTTTTGTGCTAGTACCTCCGCCACCCGACACGACTTGTTCCTGGGGTACCCACATGGCCACCTTGAAGCGCCTGCCATCGACTTCGACATCGACATCTCGACGTACGCGTGGCTCGGCCTCTTCGCCGGTATCGATTGACGCTGAAGATGGCGAGTCGATGCTGGAGAGGTCAAGTTTGTCTTCGATCCACTTGGTTGAATGAATCGCAGATGCGAAATCAGGATGAGCCAGAATCACCTTGTGTGCCGGAGTAGTCGTAGCTACCCCTTCGATTTGAAGTTCGTCTAGAGCGCGCAACATCCGCGCTCGTGCCTGGTCGCGATCAGGTGCCCATACCACGAGCTTGCCCATCAAGTTGTCGTAGTACTGGCTGATTTCGTCACCTGCTTCGTAACCACTATCTAAACGGGTCCAAGGTCCGTTGGGTACGGTCAAACGAGTGATGCGACCTGGCGAAGGAAGAAAACGTCCACCCGCAGGGTCTTCTGCGTTGATCCGGCATTCGATGCTGTGTCCACGACATTCAATGTCGGCTTGAGTAAATGAGAGTGGTTCACCAGAGGCAATGCGGATTTGTTCAGCTACAAGATCGAGACCGCTGACCATCTCGGTAACAGGGTGTTCGACTTGCAGGCGGGTATTCATTTCCAGGAAGAAGAACTCTCCGTCCTCGTAGAGAAACTCGACTGTGCCAGCGTTTACGTAATTGCAGGCTTTGGCGACTCGTACCGCTGCTTCGCCCATTGCTTGGCGTACTTCGTCGGGGAAGTTTGGCGCTGGACTCTCTTCAACCAATTTTTGGTGACGACGCTGAGCCGAGCAATCTCGCTCGCCTATCCATACGACGTTTCCGTGCATGTCAGCCAAAATCTGCATTTCGATATGGCGTGGCCAAGTTAGATAACGCTCAAGGTAGACCTCGTCGCGACCAAAGTAAGCAAGCGCTTCACGTTGTGCCGACTCGAGTGCTTCAGGTGCGGCCTCGGCGCTGGCAACGACCTTCATGCCGCGGCCTCCACCCCCGTATGCAGCCTTGATGGCAACTGGCCAACCGTGAGTTTTTCCAAAGGCAACTACTTCATCTACAGATTTCAGTGGTTCAGCTGTTCCAGGTACTCCAGCCACGTTTGCTTCCGTTGCTGCAATACGTGAACTGATCTTGTCGCCCATGACTTCAATGGCTTCGGGGGGCGGTCCAATAAATGTCACGCCTTCGGCAGCGATGGCTCGGGCAAAGTCGGTGTTTTCGGAGAAGAAGCCGTAGCCAGGGTGAACGGCATCGGCACCAGACATGCGAATGATATTTAGAATGGCCTCGGTGTTGAGGTAGCTCTCAGCAGTGGTTTGTCCACCAAGAGCGTAGGCCTCATCGGCGAGGCGAACGTGCAGTGCGTCACGATCAAGCTCTGAATAGACCGCAACCGTGGTGATGCCGAGTTCACGACAAGTGCGGATGATGCGCACTGCAATTTCGCCGCGGTTGGCTATAAGTACCTTCGTGATCGACATGCCACTCCCATTCGATGAAGACGTAACCGCCTATCGTTTCAGATCATGGAGGGTTCAGACGAAATCATTGCGCCAGGGGTCAGGTATTTCACTGATGTGCGTCGGGTGGCAGAAACCGATTCAACAAATGTGGACCTTCTCGCTTTGGCCAAAGAGGGTGCCCATGAGGGCATAGTGCTCATGGCCGATCATCAGCGGGCGGGCAAGGGTCGCCTTGGCCGGGTGTGGCAGGCCCCGCCAGGTGCGTCGCTATTGGTATCGGCCTTACTGCGTCCACCAATTGGTCCGCAGCAGGCTCATCTGGTCACCATTGCAGCGGCGTTGGCTGGGGCCCAATCATGTTGGGAATTGGCTGAAGTGCGTCCATCTCTTAAATGGCCGAACGACCTGGTGGTCGACACAGGGGCTGGTACTCGGAAATTGGCTGGACTGTTGGCTGAATCGCTGATCGTGAACGGTCAGCTGCGTGCTCTGGTTGTCGGCATGGGTCTTAACGTGTGTTGGCCTAAGGAGTTGCCCGCTGATCTGGCTGACATAGCTACATCTCTCAATTACCTGAGCGATGTCCCAGTCGATCGCGTCGAGCTGTTAGTGCGTTGGGTGCAGCTCTTTGACGAAGAATATGGCCGCCTTATTACTAATGGTGAGTCAGGCGCTAAGGCGCTCGTTGCTCGTTATCGAGAATCGTGTGCCACCTTGGGCCAACATGTTCGAGTCGAGTTGGCCGATCGAGTTCTAGAAGGGCGAGCAGTCGATATAAACGACGACGGTCACTTGTTGATAGAGGTAGGCACCGATCTAGTCGAAGTGACCACAGGCGACGTGATCCACCTCCGCCCAGTTTAACTCGCCGTTTCGCAACGTCTAACTCGCCGTTTCGCAACGTCTAACTCGCCGTTTCGCAACGTCTAACTCGCCGTTTCGCAACGTCTAACTCGCCGTTTC
>JBBSKG010000061.1:0-15883 GCA_038256565.1 Acidimicrobiales bacterium
CGGTCACCGTATCGATGACGCACTGGCCGGTCATCAGCGTGCCATGGCGGTCTCGTTGCGCACGACAGATCTCGACGGCCTCAGCGGGCGATCGTGGCTTGCCGATCGCCCGACCATCGAGATCAAGCAGCGAATCGCACCCGACGACGAGTGCGTCGGTGACTTGAGTGGCGATGGCGTGGGCTTTCATCTCGGCCAAAGCGGTCACGGCGACCCGAGTGTCGGTGGTGTCGACCTCGTCCTCATCGACGCCGCTCGCCATGACCTCGACGTCGAAACCGGCCTGTTGTAGCAGTCGGAGTCGCGCCGGTGACGCAGAGGCGAGTACGAGACGGCGGAACATAGTCAGGAGAACGTCATGCGGAACTGGGAGCGATGAGGCTGACCGTGGGGAAATACGAGCGATACCGGGTGGCATCACGGGTGAGCAGAACGAGGTCTTCAACGGCAGCGTGGGCACCGATGAAGAAATCAGGCAGGGTCGAGGACACCGAGCCGCGTCGCTTTCGATAATCGAGGAACGCCTTGCCGGCCAGAAAGGCGGCGGCCCAAGGTAAAGGCACCCGACGATAGTCATCTGCAGGCAGGGCGTCGTCGAGGTCTTCCACGCGGGTGAAACGGACTGAGACCTCCGCGTAGATGATCGGGTTGATGTAGAGGGGTCCAAGCTCAGCGGCCTCGGCGAGGGCCTCCATGGACCAGGTGAGCCAATGCTCATCGGCAGTCAGGACATCCAACAGCACGTTGGTGTCGACGAGTGTTCCTGAGGCCATCTTCAGGTGCCCCGCGTCATGGCCATGATCTCATCGGTTGTCATGCCGACATCGCCGCGTCCATGCAGTCGTTCGGCAAGACGACGGCCGCGAGTGGGACCTTCTGTGACTTTGCGAACCACGATCGTGTCGCGCTTGCGCTCGAACTCGATTTCCGTGCCGGCCCCGATCCCGAGCGCGTCACGCAGCTCTTTGGGGATCGTGACCTGACCCTTTTCTGTGACCCTCATGGTAAGAATCCTACCAGTCGTACTCTTCCTTGATTGGGCCTAGGGTTTGCAGCTCAGAGGGTGTGTGATGGTGAGTCGGTCTGTAGGCGGGATTCTGTCCAGCGCCGAAGCGCTTGGGTGACCATCCATCTATGCGGCCTACCTGGGGACATTGGGCGGGCAGCCCGTCCCACATTTGGCCTTGCTCCGGGTGGGGTTTACCTAGCCGCCTGAGTCACCTCAAGCGCTGGTGCGCTCTTACCGCACCTTTTCACCCTTACCTGTGCGGGCTTTCGCTCGCCATCGGCGGTTCTTTTCTGTGGCACTTTCCTGCGGGTCGCCCCGACTGGTCTCTCTCCAGCACCTTGCCCTATGGAGTCCCGACCTTCCTCAACACGGTCAGTTGCCCGCCGTGCCGCGGCCACCCAACCGACTCACCATCCCTGCAAGTATCGCAGCTCCCGCCTCGGGGCGCATCGTCCGGTGCCGAAGCCAAGTTCTGTTTGGTGTTTGTGCCGTCACGAACACCAACGTTTCTCCCGCACGACCACCCGACGGGCAGGCGGTCTGTGGTCACTTATTACAGACCACCTGCCGAAACACGATATGCTGGACGCGTGACCCGCACATCTCAAGACGTCCTTGTAGCGCAGGCGGTCTCAGCGATTCGTCAGGCGGTCGAATCATTGGGGCACGGGACGCGTCCCAGCCCGAATATTGATGTCGAGTTGACGGTCGACATTGATGGGTTGGAGGTCGACGTCAATGTTCGGGCAGGGACGGTCATCACGCCTGAAGTGGCATCTCGATTGGTTCGCACAACCGGTCGTCGCTGCAGGAATTTGGCTCACCTGGCAGTCGGCGACCTCATCAGCAAGGCGGCGAAGGAAGTGTTGAACGAGGCAGGTTGGGGGTGGCTCGATCGCCGCGGTCACCTGGTTCTGCGGGCTCATGGCGTGCACATTGATGCGATGGTCCCTGCCGATGCGCGAGCGAAGGACGCGCCGAAAGGGTCGATCTCGGGAGCGGCCGCGCGCTCCTGGGCAGCGGCCCTGCTCCTGATGCCCGAGAATCCACCATCGATGCGCGAGGTCGCTCGACAGATTTCCATGTCGCACTCGGCAATCGTTGCCGCAGCCAAACGTCTACGAGACGACTCGTTGGTCCGCTCTGATGGCCGTCCACTCGTGCCGGAGTTGTTTTGGTCGCTGGCCGATCAATGGAGCGCGACCCAGGTTCCGCTGGCTCTACTCCCTCAACTTGGGGCTCCCGACCCCTACGGCGAGCTTGGCTTGAATCTGGACGGTGATGGCACGGGGTGGGCGGTTGCGGGCACGGTCGGCGCACAGGCATGGGGTGCCCCTGCCATGGTGGCTGGCACCTACCCGCCAGATTTCTATGTGGCATCACCCACCATTGTTCGCCAGGCCATCCGAAGACTCGGCCATGCCGATCGGTTCGACGATCGTGCCTGCACCGTGGCAGTCGCACCTACCCCGCTGGTTTGCGTGAAGCGTTTTCATCGGCCCATGGCGCCGGAAAACCGATGGCCATATGCACACGGACTGTTCGCTGCCCTCGATCTTGCTCAGGACAAAGCCCGCGGTGTCGAGATTCTCGAGTCGTGGGATCCAAAGGACTTAACCCGTGTCTGGTAGCCAGATCAAGCTTGTTGGAAATGTTGACGGCATGGCGACCCGCCTTGTTGGTGCGACGGCACGACTGGCTGCGGCTGGGCTCGGCCCGCATGCCCTGGTTGGAGGCCTTGCCGTCATGTGCCGCTTGGTGAAGGTTCATCGCGTCACCACCGATATCGACACCGTCACCGAGACGACGACGCCCACGGCGATCGAGCTCATCACCTCATCCATCGGATCATCCGACCCCACGAATCGGGCGCGGGTATTCATCGATGGCGTGAGGGTCGACATCATTGAAACCGAGGCGTTCGACGACGAGGACCTCGAGGGAATCGAAGGCGTGGACCGACTCTTCGTCGTCGCTCACCGGTGGGCATTGGAGACCGCCGAGCCGGCCGAGATCGTCGTAGCCGGTTCCGAGGATGTCGCAACGATTCGGGTTGCCACACCTGCGGCACTGGTTGCGATGAAGACCTCTGCATTGGCCGCCCGTCGACCTCGCGAGCCGAGGAAGCATGCCTCGGACCTCTACGATCTCTACAGTCTTACGGTCGAGCACGACCGTGAAGGGCGTCTGGCCGAGGCCCTGAGTGCGGCTCCCCATGGCCTGGGGGCACAGGTGGGGGCACATCTGCAGCAGGCTGTTGTCGACAATGCCGAACGGGCTGCTCGTTGGCTGAGTGACGGTGGAACCGAGATGGGTGCAATCACCGCCGACGACATCCGGGATGTACTTGGTCCCTTGGTCGATCGTCTCAGCCGCTGAGGCCGAACACCTCATCGTCCGTTTGTATCAGGACGTGCCCAATAGACGGGCGGTGGCTCGTCGTCCGGGGAGCTTGACTACCTCGATGGCGTTGGGTAATTGTTCTTTTACTTCACTTGCGTGGGTGACGACTAGTACTTGGCGGAAGTGGCCTTTGAGGCGTTCAAGGGCGAGCAGCATGCGTTCTTTGCGTTCGTCGTCGAGGGGGCCGAACACCTCATCGAGCACTAGCAGGCCAACGGCACCTCCTGATTGAAAGCGAACGTGTTCGCTGATGGCGACTCGTAGTGCAAGGTTGGCTAGGTCAGTTTCTGACCCTGAGAAGCGGTCCATTCCATAGAGTCGCCCAGCGTCACGAATCTGAATCTCATAGGTGTCAGCGTTGACTTCTAAACGGTCGTATTCATTGTTGGTTAGCTCGGCAAAAAGTTCAGCAGCTTGAGCCGCTAAGCGTGGCCCAACTGTTGCCACCACGGTATTTCTAAACTGACTCAATAGCTCCGATGCTCGGCTTAGGTGTCGTGCTCGTTCTGCTTCGTCTTTTACCCGTTGGTGCTGATCTTGACCATCGGTGAGTTTTTGGATTGCCGCCTCAGCATCGGCCTGAGCTTTAGTGACAGTCACCGCCGCTGTTTGGTTGGCAGCCACCGCAGTCTCTGTTTGTTTGCGAGCCTCAAGTAAGGCCTGATGTGCTGCATCTTGTTCTTCGGAACGAAAGCTCAGTGCTTCAACCCTGTCGAGCAGTTCTTGGCGCTGAATGGCTGCGTCATTGACACGAGCATGTGCCCGGTTGCGTTCCTCGCGCGCAACTTGTTGTCTATCAAGACGGCCTCTGAGTCGTTGGCAATCTGACATGGCTTGGCGAGACCGTTTGGTGTCTTGTTGCAATAACCCAAGCAGAGCATTGCTTGTGGTTGAATCAGATTCCATGTCACCGGCCAGTTCAGGTGCAGCGGCGACAAGAGCGAGGTGAGATTGGGTAAGGGTTTCGGTTGCTTCTTGATGACGTCTTAGAGATTGCTCATATCCTGCATAGGCCTTCTTTGCTAGATCGAAGGCATTGGTTTCAGCTTTAAGTTCGGCTGCCGCCTGTGTTGCTCTATTTTTCGCCTTCTCATAATTTTCTTGAGCCAGTTTAAGTCGGGCTTGGGCTTGGTTCAGTTCAGTGGTGCGATGGGACTGAACTTGTTCGAAGGCGTCACCAAGTTCTTGTCCACACAAGGGGCAGTCATGATCAGTTGAAAGAGAGGCCGATCGTTTGTGGGCTTGGTCTACTCGGGCGACTTCTTCTTCGCTACCTCTCACGCCTGCTTGGGCCACGGCGAGTTGGCTCTGCGCTTCATTAGCTGCGTTTTGTGATTGCTGCCACCGTTGTTCGTCTGGAGCTGTCAACTGATCGGGCAACGTAATGGCAACAAGAGCACTTTCAGCGCCAACAACAGCTTCGACCAAGCGGAGTTGTGCTTCTAACGTGTCGTGCCCCTCGGCTTGTGGGGCGAGTTTGGCCAGCTCGTCAGCGGCTCCGTCAAGATCGGCTAGTTCTTTATCGAGGCGTGCGAGTTCTTCACTAGCTTGATCTTGTGTCTTGCGGGCAGCCTTTCCCGCAGTGACTAACTCGTTATAGGTATGAGCAAGTTCATCAAGTACCTGGGCCTTGGTTTCCATGAGGTCTTGGTCATGGCGAGCAGCCGTAAGGGTTTCGGCAGCCACTTGAGCGGTTTTCTCGGCCTCGTGGGCGAGTTCGGTGCGTTCTCTAACTTGTTTGGTTAACTCATCGAGATCAGGTAGAAGCGTTCGCAAAGTGTCATAGGCAGTCATTGCTGCTTTGGCATCGCGACGCGCCTCATCTTTTGCATGATCGAGCGGGGTGATGCCAAGTAAACGAAGTACTAAGTCTCTACGTTTGGCGGGTGTCTGTTGGCTAAATGCTGCAACCTGATTTTGTTCGGCAAAGACCGATGATCGAAAAGCGGCATCATCCATGCCCAAGATGGAGTGCACGTATTGGCCAACATCACGAGCACCTTCACCAACTTGGAGGTTGTCGGCCCAGGCCTCGGCCCGCACGGTTGAGTTGATGCCACTGAGTGTTCGGCGAATTAGATAGAGGTGGCCTTCGTGTTCGAACTCGACCTCTGTAACGCAGTCGCCGTTGACTCCAGCGGTGCGAATTTCTTCGTTGGGTGTTCGAGATTTGCCGAACAAGGTCCAGCGGATCGACTCAATTAGGTACGACTTTCCTGCGCCGTTGGGGCCGTAGATGCCAACTAGTCCGGGGGGGATCTCCAGGTTGAGCTCGTCCTCGTAGACCCGGTAGTTGCGCAGATAGAGACGGGTAATACGCATTCAACCTGCCTCTTCGATTGCCCTGGACAGGTACTGGCGGCCCAAGTTGGTCAAGAGATCACGGTCGTAACCTGTTGTGTCTTGGTGTTCGAGGTAGCGATCCCAACGGGCACCAAGTGAGTCGAGATCGGGCAGTTCTGCATGGGCCGTGACGCCTACAAAACTGGGTTCAAGCTTGAGGAACAACCCTGCGCTAGATGTTGCTCTCACTTCTTCAAGGTCAAGTAAGCGATAGGCCTCGGGTTCGATTCCGTCAAGATATAGGCGCGCCACTGCTCCATCTGGAATAGTCGCTGCACGATTCATTACTTGTTCGTGGACCTCGTCGGGGGAGAGGCCGAGCGCTTGAATGGTTTCAAGAGTGACTAGGCGACGCTGGCCTTCAATGGCGAGATGGCGACATTCACCGGTATCTGTGTCTAGCAAGACGATGCCCTTGGCCTTGTCAGGGTCATCAGCAAACGAAAAGCTGTCGGTTGACCCGGCATACCACATGCCCTCATTTATTCGAGTGTGAAAGTGATAATGGCCAAGTAACACAAAGTCAGATTTGAGTGCTCCTGCGTCGATTTCGATTTCGTTGATGTCGGCATAGCGAGGCTCGACTTGGGTAATACGTGGGTGAGTGAGCAACAAGTTTGATTTGTCGAGACTTCGCTCTCGGTCGGCTCGCTCGAGTGCCTCGAGAGTGTCTTGCACGGTGAGCATTTGGGGCACGGCGTGAACCACTAGACCGGGGAGCTCGAAGCGTTCGTATGCAAGTCGGTGGGCGAAATGGACATCGGGAAATGTGTCGGAAAGCGCTGAATAAGGACTGCCAGTGCCAGGAAGTCGAGGTGTGTCGTGATTTCCGCTGATAACTACTGTGGCAACTCCATGGTCTCTGATGCGCTGCAGAGCTCGTTGCGCAATACGAAACGAGCGATAAGTAGGCCGAGGGTGATCGAAGATGTCGCCTAGCCACAACATCACATCGGGTTGTTGAGCTAATGCCAGCTCAATTGCAGCCTCGAAGCTGATCTCGAAGTCACGTTCGCGCTGGTTGATACCTGTTTCGGGGTCAGTAAATGAGTAATAGGAGCGGCCCAGATGGGCATCGCCGAGCGCGGCAACTTTCATGTCAGCCCTAATCCACCAAGGCCGATATATTTGGGGCAGCTAGCGGGCGAGGCTCGGGGGGTGGTGGCGTGGTGCGCACCAGGTCATCCCACAAATGAACCTTGGCTGGCAGAGCAAAGGGTGCGTCAAGACTTGCAATCAAGCATTCACCAGGCATGAGGGTTTGTATCTCAGGGCCAAGAGCACTGATGTCTTGTTTCGATGAGCCGCGCAAGATGGTGCGGTCTTTCTCGTCTGCAAGGCCGAGGATGAAGAAGGTGTTGAACTGGCTGAGCAATTCATCATCGAGCAGCTTGGGTTGTTGGGTGATAGCGCACAGCCCTACCTTGAACTTGCGCCCTTCACGAGCAACTCGTGGAAAGACGTTTGATTCTCGATCGGTCGAGCGTGATAACACCCGTTGAGCCTCTTCTAGAACGATGGCCACCACGGGCAAGCGAGCGTGAAGTTCGGGGTCATCGAGGTAGGCGCTCGACCAGCGCTCTAACACTCGACGGGTTAGAAACGAGGCAACGAGGACTTCTTCAGTAGAACCCAAACCGCTGACATCAATGAGAACGACTTGGCCTTCTTCGAGATCTCGTACGACTGCACTTCCGACTGAGACTGCGGGGTCGGGTGTAACGCATGGCAGTTCGATTATTCGCCGGGCTCGTCGGTGGACGACCTGCAAAGTGTTGAGGGCAACCCGACCGTTTAGTTCAACATCACGAAACCCCGGCAGGTCATCGACCTGGGCAAAAGCTAAAAGCCATGCCAACCCCTGACCATCTCGGCCGAGGTGGCGTTCTAACTCGAACAACGCCTCTTCTTGGGGGCGACTCCATTCATAGGCCGTTCGCAGGTCGTCGACAGTGAGTTCGCCCAGGCTGATTCGCAGCGTTGAGGTGTTGGGAAGTGCCCGTGCGGCGTAGGTCCGCAATCGTTCGCTGGCCCATGGGTGGCGAGGTAACTCAGTGCGGTATTCGCCATGTGGGTCGATAAGTAATAGGCCGTATCGACCTCCGGCTTTGAGCACTCCGCCTGCAAGCACTTTCATGAGGTTTGATTTTCCCATTCCCGTGGTGGCGAAGATGCCTACGTGGGTGGCGAGACTTCGTCCGGATACGCCCACTTCAAAGTCGACTACGAGTTCGCCACTGCGCAGGCTGCCAACAGGAAGGTCCCCCATGCGGGTGCGCAGGAACTCAAAATCGCTTGCTTCTGGAGCAACTACGCGTGAGAACTGGGTTGGCAGGCTTTTGGGTTTGCGGAATTCTTGAGTGCCGTCGGCTGCCTTCGGGGTTAGATAGCCAAGGCACCGGCATTCGGCTACTCGGTAGGTGCGACGTGATTGTTCGTGAAGAGGATGTGCCCCTGGTTCACCTCGGGTGTCGTCGGCTAACAAGGTGCCAGCAACCCGCTCGGCCCATCCGGGTTCACGGTGTTCAGTGCCATAGGTGACATCAACAACGCGAAACAGATATCGTCGTCCTGTTGTTTCATCAACGGCCACTAATAATTCGCCTAGAAACAGGTCTTCGTCTGGGGCGGCCCGCAAGGCACCTTCCAAGACGTTCTTGCCAAATAGACGGCCTCGACTGTTCGTGGTCATGCTCGCTCCATCAGATTGTGTCGGTCTGCAAAGGCTCTATCACGTACGTCGAGAGGCACGCCTGCTGTCTCTAATAGGTCATCGAGTTGGCTACGGGCCTCGGCGCGTAACCAGCCCGGACACGCCGCTAGTCGGTCAGCGACCGAGAGCGGGTAGGGATAACCAGGAAACGCTGCATCGTCACAGAGTGCCGAGAGCATGGCGAGAGCGGGCTCAGGCTCGACGCTCGCTGGCAGATCTATACGAAAGGCAAAGCGAGCATCAGGGTCGAGACGGGCCGCCACTACTTGCACGCCACCATGTCCTACGTCAGGACGGGTGCGAGCAATGGGTGCCCACCACATGGACCTTGGGCCAAAGCCAGACTCGGCTTCACGTTCGAGTTGGCCAAGTAACGGTGCGCCACCACGCGACAACGACGAATGTTTGGTCACCCCTATCAGTACGACGCCCCTTGCTTGGGCTTGCGTAAGTAAGGCAGCTAGGAACGATGAAGGGATACGCCAGTCAGGTTGTAGATCACCATCGACCAACACGACCGAACCGGGTTCGGCCTCGTCGACGCAACGGACGACTGCATCCCATTCCCATCGATCTCTCAATAGATTGATGTCGACTGACGTGTCATCGCTAAGCGCTTGAAGTGCGAGAGCGTCGAGCGCAGCACGTCGCTCTTGATCGCCACCTAACAGACATGCGTGTAACGGGCCTTCTTCTTCCAACACGCACATTCCCTCATGAAACCGAACACGCGCGGCACGAGTCACCATGAGTTGCAAGCAACGTGCATCGGCAACCATTGCTTGGCCACCATCAACAGCCCAGGTATCGGGAGCGATGGAGCTGCGAGTCAGCGTCCGCAACGTGATCGTCGACTCGAACTCCAACATCGAAGCAACTGCACTCAGATCACTCAAAGTTGTAGATGACCCATTCAACAATTCCGCCAGTCGTTGAGCGGCGAGTTCCATGCTGGTGGACATGGCGGTGGAATCAGGACTAGCTGCCAACGAACTCATAGCCCCATGCTCGCACAGGCATGTGACACTGACTGAAGGTTGCCTCTATCAATTTGAAAGCGATGGGTGTTCGCTGCTTGCTATTTCAAGGCTGCGGTCAAATATCTTTTCAAAGAGTGGGCGCTTGTGACGTGCACCCCAGCGTTCAAGGTCGAGGTCGCTGGTTCCAGACAAGATGAGCCGGACTTTTGACGCTTCGATCTCGACTGTTACGTCTTCGACGAGTGATGAGTGCCCACGGTCTAGTCCATCGGCGAGACGCAATATTGCAAGTAGACGTAGGGTTTCCTTCTGGCGTTCGGTTGGAAGATGCCCGAAGGGGTCAAATGAAGTTTTGGGATCGCTACCCCTGTGAAAGCGCACGAGCGTGGCGAGTATGGCAATGTCCTCTGGGGTAAAACCTCGTAGGCCACCGTGTTCGATGAGGTAGGCGCCATGCTTGTGATGGCCACTTACCGATACGTGTTCGCCGATGTCATGCAAAAGACTCGCATGTTCAAGTAGCTCGCGATCCGCTGGGGCCAATTTGTGCAACTCGGTGGTTTGGTCGAAAAGTTGTGTCGCAAGAAAGGCGACGTGGCGACCGTGCGATGAGTTTGATTCACACTTGCGCGTCAATGCCAAAACTGATTTCTGGCGGATCAACGACTCTTCGCCGCTCCAGTCCACTAGGTCATGGCGAGCAATTGCATCGAGCACTATTCCTTCACGAAGTGCCCATTCACAACCAGTGAGGTTGTCGAGATCGAACAACTCCATGGCAACAGTTAGGAACATTGAACCGGCAGTGATGAGCCCCGATCGACGTCGTTCAAGGCCCTTCATTTGGCTGCGTTGCGAGAGAGGAAGCTCCATTATTTCGTGATGAACTGCCAGCAGATCGCTTCGCTGAACCGTGAGTTGGTTGACCGATGATGGGTTGCGTCCGCTTCTGTGAATCTCTGCCATGCGAACGAGGTCGCACAAGGTGCCGCTACTGCCAACGGCTAGTTGTGGCTGGAATGGCCCAACCTCTTTGGCTATCGGACCCAAAACGTCGGTGATGTGATTGCGCACTCTCAATACATCGGAAGGGCTAGGAGGGTCGTCGTAAATCAAGGTAGCGAGACGGGCGACCCCGAGCTTTACGCTTGTTGCCCACAACATTTCCTGTTGATTGCCAACCATGATTTCGACACTGCCGCCGCCAAGATCGAATCCGACTATCGGCACCTGACTCATGGTGATGCTTGCTTTGATAGCTCCGAAGATCAGACGTGCTTCGGTTTGGCCACTTATGACTTCGACGAGCACTTCCGCCTCTTCAGAAATGCGTGTCACAACTTCACTTGAGTTTTCGGCATCTCTAATTGCACTAGTGGCGCAGGCGGTTATTTCTTCGACGTTTTTTGATCTAGCGATCATGGTGAAGCGCCGCATGGTATCGATTGCGCGCTCAGCAGCTTCTTCAGTAATGAATCCATGTTTTGCAACGACTTCACCCAGCCCGAGCATTTCTTTCTCACTAACAAGAGTGTCGAAATGTCCGTCTGGGTGCGCCTCGACTACCAACAGATGAAATGAGTTCGACCCCATGTCAATGGCGGCAAGTCGAATGGTCCGATACTCCGCTGCTACCGAGTTCATGGGTTGTAACTCAACCACGCTTTATTCATGATCACGAGGGTAGCGGTGAACACCTGATCAGAAGTCGAGCATGGAGAGTTCTGGTATCCAGCCCGAAGCGCGGGTGCGGGCTTCGGCCCAGCGGTTTCGGTCGAGTGGGTGGGTGGGTTCGATTATTGAAGACGGTGACCAGGTGGCCGCAATGTCATCCCAGCCCTTCCATGTGCCGGTTGCGAGCCCGGCTAGGAATGCGGCCCCTAGTGTTGTTGCTTCGAGCACAGGAGATATTTCGATTGGTCGTTGTGTGGTGTTGGCTAAAGCCTGCACAAATGTTGGGTTAGCGCTCATGCCGCCGTCTATTCGTAACGAAGAAATTTTGGTATCTCCATCGGCCTCGGCTGCTTCGAGAAGGTCTGCTCCTCGATGCGCTATGCCTTCTAGAACTGCTCTCACTACTTGGGCCTTGCCCGAGCCACGAGTTAGGCCGAGTAGAGTCCCACGCGCTCCGTAGTCCCATGAGGGGGTGCCGAGGCCAAGTAGGGCAGGCACAAACCAGACCCCATCGGTGTGGTCACAACTTGCGGCTACATCATGTGATTCGGCGGCTGTCGTAATCATGTCTAGGTCGTCTCGTAGCCATTCCACCGCCGTGCCAGCGGAGAGCATCACTGCTTCGATGCCCCATGTGGCTTCGCCACCTGAACGCCATGCCACGATGGGAATAGTTCCGGCCTCACCACGCGCTTCGAAAGTGGGTCGGTTCGCATCGAGACATAGATCGAGCATGCCGCCGGTTCCGAATGTGGCCTTTGCGAGTCCGGGCTTAACGCAACCTTGACCAATGAGTGATGCCTGTTGGTCGCCAACGAGACTTGCAATGGGAGGGGCACCAGCGAGTGCTGTTGCATTGACAACGATGCCGGTCGAATCAACCAAGGTGGGCATGGTTGATTCAGGAATACGGAGCGCCTCAAGAATCGTTGATGACCACCCAGTGCCATCACTTGTGATGAGCCCAGTAACACCCGCATTTGATAAGTCGGTGACGTGCGCTTCGCCTTGGGAAAGTGTCCAAACAACCCACGAGTCAATGGTTCCAACGCATAGGTCGCGGGTTCGGTCTGGGTCGGCCTGGTCTAACAGGAAGGCAGCCTTAGTGGCAGTAGCGCTTGGTGACATCCGAATGCCTTGTGCTTGGAGCATGAGGCAGTTGCCCACAGTGCGCAGGTCTTGCCAGCCAATGCCTGGGCCTACGGGCTCACCTGTTTTGCGGTCCCACACCACGGTCGTTGCTCGTTGATTAGCAATGCCAACTGCATCAACAGGACCAGCGTCTTGCAGTGACATGGCGGCCAACTCAAGCACGACACTTGCGAGCTCTGTGGCGTCGAGTTCAACAAAGCCTGGCAATGGAGTTGATGGCAACAACTCTCGATAGTGCTCGCCAGCAATGGTTGCGTCGGGACGAACCACCGATGTGCGAACCCCGCTAGTGCCAACATCAATGACGAGAATGCTCATGGCGTGATGTCTCCTTCTGGTTGGGTCGAGATGAAGAGTGTTTGGGTCATGGCCAGTCCAGTTCACCAAAGCGACTGACCCCGCCGAGCTTGCCAGGGTTTAGTACCCCGCTTGGGTCGAGTGTCGACTTAATGTTATTAAGCAACGACAGGGCGTGTCCGAGAGAATCGGCCATGAAACGATGACGGTTTAGTCCAACTCCATGATGGTGACTTAGCGCAGCGCCTGAAGCCAGCACTGCTCGGGTCGCAGCGTTCCATGCATCTAAGTAGCAACGCTCGCGAGCGCCACCGTTAGAACTTTCGGAAGGAAGAGCCGCAAAGGTGACGTATAGGCAGGCCCCGTCCAAATAACTGTGTGAGAGATGCGCAGACGCATTGGCCATTCCCTCGACGGTGTTGATGGAATCGATCATGGCCCTATAGAGACCCGGCAAGATTGACCAGGGTCCAGACACTTCCATCGTGTCTACTACCCAGCCCTTGGTTAGCAAGACACCAAGAGCTGACACGTCGTTACGATGCCCCATCCATTGTTCGACGAGCGTAACGTCGAGTTGTTCAGCCGCAGCAGAGACGCATTCATCAGAAACGATCGCCATGGTGGCCTCAACTAAGGCGGGGTCAGATTCATCCATTACCAAGAGCACTGCTTTGTTTTCAACGTTGTAACTGCGAGCCGACTCGATGGGGTCGTAGAGCCGCAGTACCGCAGGCGTTGCTCCTCGTCGCAAGATGCGTCTGCATGCATCAATGCCTGCTTCAAAGCTTGCAAAGCCATACGCGCTACGAGCTTCGCCTTTTGGAAGTGGGTGGCACCGCAATTGGGCTTGGGTGATGACTCCAAGAGTTCCTTCTGAGCCAACGAACAGTTGGGTGAGGTCGGGGCCCACTGCGGCTCGTGGCCAACCTCCAGTGCGTATGAGCGAACCGTCAGCCATGGCGACCTCTAGGCCAACCACCATGTCTTCGATCTTGCCGTAGCGGGTAGAAAACTGACCGGCCGAACGACACGCTAACCATCCCCCCACGGTCGAAAGCGCCATGGACTGTGGCCAATGCCCCAGAGTCAAATTGTGGACGGCACGAAGTTGGGCCTCGAAGGTATCGCCAAAGGTTCCTGCACGTACATCGACCACGCCGGACAACTCGTCAACCTCGATGATGCCGCTGAGAGCGCAGAGGTCGAGCGCAACGCCGCCATATAGAGGTAGCGCTGCACCACAGACTCCGCTCCTTCCCGCTGCTGGTGTCACGGGCACGCTGTGTTCGCTACATAACTTCAAGATGGCAGCAACCTCGGCTGCACTTGAGGGTCGAGCCACTACACCAGGCAGAGAAGGCAAGCGACGCTCGTCATCGTCTTCATTGGTCATCCACATAGCGCCCAGTGGCCACCAGTCCACGCCAGCTATTGCTCTAGTCTGAGGATCGGTGTCGACTACTTCGCATACATCTTTGAGGCGGTCGACAAACCCTTTCGGAAGATCAACGATTGCTTCAGCGAATCGTGGTTCTAGAAGGTCAGCGTTGGCTGATCGCATATTACCTGTTAACAGGGGAGTGGGGCTTCCAGGCGGTGGGTAAAGGCTTTTAGGGGGAGTGTTCACAGTGTTGGTTCCTCATTAGATGGGTCATTCGATGGCTCAGTCATGAGTTGGGTGACAAGTCCGGCAGCAGCCAGTTCGTCTGTAAGCGACATTTGGAAACTAGTTATTTGACGCGAGGTTTCGGCTTCGTCCCATCCAAGCTCTGGCCCAATCAAACTCGCGGTGGCTTCAGCGGCTGTGAAAGTTATACGAGTGTTTAACCATCGTGCCGGAACTCGGCGGCTAAGAACATCGTCGAGTGTCATCGCCATCTCATAGCGAACGGCATAAAGCGCCTCAGCGCGCAGGTATGGCAATTCCTCTATCAACAGTTCACCCAAGGAAGGGTCAGTTTTAATCATGGCAACAATCGTTGGAGTCATGGTTCCATAGCGGTTATCAAGATGTTCGGAGGCCGACGTTCCTGTCAGCTCATCAAAGCCGTCTGCACCCCAAATTTTTAGCGAGGCCGTTCGACAGCGATTGTGAAGCCCAACTCGACGACCGAGTTGTTTCATCACAACATCAACGGTGTCAGCGGCCATACGTCGATAGGTGGTGAGTTTCCCTCCCGTTACGGTGATGAGTCCGTCGGGTGAGACCGTGACTGAATGTCGACGGGACAGGTCGGCTGTGTGATTGGTGTTGTTTGAATTGCCTGTGGCAACAAGTGGACGAAGGCCAGCCCACGTGGCTCGTACGTCAGACCGAGTTAGTGGGTCGATTGTCCAGGCATTTACTGCTGCAAGAACCTCATCGACTTCAGCGCTTGTGCAATAAGGCTTTTCTAGCGGTCCGTCATAATCAGTATCGGTGGTCCCTATATAGGTGTAGTCACCTTTAGGCACGACGAAGATTGAACGCTTGGTGCCACGCACCGGCAGAACCGCAGCGATGTCGTTGGTCAACCGTTGCCTTGGCACAACGAGATGAACTCCCTTTGCTGGACGCAACGTTGGTTGATACTCGCCATCTTGAGCGACCCTACTGGCAACGAGTGTCTGTAGCTCGTCGGCCCAAACGCCGGTGGCGTTTACCACCACAGTTGCCTGAACTTTGATGTCGCCAGGTTGTTGTTTATTGGGGTCAATATGGCTTTCCCCGATGGAAGGATGAAGTGTGATTTCCCGGCCATTGGCGTTAATGCCAACTACCCCGCAGTGGTTCGCGACGACTGCGCCGTGTTGTGCAGCCGTTTGGACAACAGCAAGGGTGAGGCGTGCGTCATCGGTTTGGGCGTCATAGTAAATGAACGCACCTTGTACGCGTTCAGGGTTAAGTGTTGGAAGGTGTTTAAGCGCAGCGGCAGCGTCTATACGCTTGTGAAGCTTGCCGATACGCCACCCACCGGTTAAGTCATAGAGCCAGAGAACCCAGTTGACCGCCTTTGCCAACCTCGGGTCGATGAGGCCATCTTTGCCAAACAGGGGAATGAGAAACGGCATTAAACGAACTAGATGCGGAGCGTTGCGTCGCAGTCTCTCTCGCTCATAGAGTGCCTCATAAACCAAGCGGTAGTCACGTTGGTTTAAGTATCGAAGACCGCCATGGACAAGTTTCGATGATTTTGAAGAGGTACCAGAAGCCCAGTCGTTACGTTCAACCAATGCAACTCTTAGCCCTCGGGTGGCGGCATCAAGCGCAACGCCAGCACCAGTAATTCCGCCCCCCACGACAAGAACATCGAAGTGCTCCTGAGCGAG
>JBBSKG010000062.1:0-15844 GCA_038256565.1 Acidimicrobiales bacterium
CCAAGCAACTCCGTTACATGAAGCAGACCTATCTGGCGACATCTGCCTGGCGGTCGGTCACGAAGACCAGGGCCTGTCAGCTCTAACGCTGGCCGCTTGCGATATTGCCGCCTACATTCCACAGATGGGGCGAGTCGGCTCACTTAACGTCGGACAAGCCGCTTCTATTGCTATTTATGAAGCCCGCCGAAGAGAGTGGATCGAATCTTAGGACCCGAGACAAAACTACTTGCGCGGCCGAAGGCCGAAAGTGAATACACCACAAAGGTTAAACATGTAAGCGCCGCGCAGGTAGTTTTGTCACTGGTCCTTAGGCTCGCACCTATATGCGGTAAGGGTCAACAGCGACACGGAGTCGTCCGGCGGGACGAGGGGTCGCAGCGAGCCCGTCACAGAGCACTTGATGGTCAACCGCACGAATGAGATAACGATCTCGCACTGGCCCAATAATTTCAAGGGTTTGCGTGGTACTCGCTGAGTCAGCGGTACGTAAAAGGTCTGCATAAGCCTGCGCTCCAGCTCCAGAAATCTCAGCCATTGCAGATTCTGGCGGCAGTCGAAGCGCAGCACGGGTTGCACCTTCAATGACAGTGAATCTGGAAGGGTCTGCGTGTAATGCCGCTTGAATAACCTCGTGCTGGGGAACGCGAGTCTGTAACACGAGACGACCTGCATGAGCCCGCCCACCAAGTATGCGAGCAGCTCTGATCAGAAGAGCCATTGTCTCTTCGCCAGCTCTATAGCGTGCGGCTAAAAGGCTCGCGTCTAGATCTAGAAAAGCAACGAGACCCGCTTGGTGTACTCGGTGCAGCACTGCCTCAGTCCCTACGAGCACAGGGGCATAAGGCAATGGCTCGTCGGCCTTCATGTCACCGGTCACCTCTGCCACCGCTACTCCTAAAAGCCTTTCAAGATCGTCGCGTGCACGACTAACCCCAAGACGTAAAACCTTAAGACGACCAGAACCGCATGCAAGACAGACGAGTGGCCGCGAAGCATCACAACGTGGGCACTTAAGCGTGGCATCGTCATCTGAACTCACAGCTGCTCCACATGCAGAGCAACGAGCCAATTCCGTACATGTCACGCAAGCCAATAAACGAGCACGACCCTTACGATTCAACACGCACACCACACGTTCTTGATCTTCACTCCCCGCTTCTTTGAGTGTGAAGCGAATTAGGTTAACGAGTTTGGGTGAATATAGATCGACCCTTCGAGGCTCTTCACGGCGGCGATCGACAACATCTACAACAGGCCATCCAGATCTTTCACGTGAACGTGAAGCAACGAATAGCGGACCGGTGGCAAGAGCTTCCAACGAAGGACACGGCGATACCAATAAGCACGGAACCCCCAGACGACGAGCCCGTTCAATCGCAACTTCACGGGCATGCCAGGTAGGCGCTGCCTCTTCTTGCAAGGCCTCATCATGTTCATCAAACACCACCACACTCGCAAGATCATCCGCTGGTGCCCAGGCGGCGGCCCGAGCGCCCACCACAACCTGCGCCCCCGCCGCCGCTAACGCCCATTCACCAGGCATCACTGCGGTCGAGACGCCCGCTTCACGCAATCTCTTCGCCAGTTGCGCTGCCATCACATGCGATGGCGTAACTACAAGAGTGGTGCCAAGCCGTGCCGCTACCGCAACGACATCTAACAGATCATCTGCTGGAGGAATGCGAATCACCGACAGAGAAGGCGTCGAGTTGTTGGCTAGTGCTTCTGAGGCTAAATCGTCGAGCTTGAGCCCCGTAGTTGACCACATGGACTTAGCAATATGTTGAGGCTTGGGCGGCAAACCTCTAACGACTCGAAGCGGCGAAGCCGTGCGCAAAAAATGTGAAGACCTACCGGCCCAACGCCATTTCGCCCAATGAGCCAAATCAATCAGCTCAGCCGACGGCCCCCAGCCGGTCACCTTGGCCAATGGTTGCAACTTCAAACCTGGCGGCGGCTCGACCTCATTATCAACAACCCAGCCACCGACCCGACGACCACGAAGAGCCACCCGCACCATCGTCCCAATGGGAATGACTCCATCTAGGAGGTCGCCAAAACTGACCTGGTCCCCGAACGAATCGGGGACCAGATAATCAAACGTCTTATCAAGAGCGGCGATGTCGGGCAATACCCGAACGACTCGCTCCAAAATAACTAGAGGCCCAATGCCGACTTGAGATCGTCAACGCGAGGTGTCGACTCCCTCGTGAAGTCCTTGTCTGAGCGGCCGAAGTGCCCGTAAGCAGCGGTGCGCCGATAGATAGGACGGCGCAAGTCGAGATCAGCAATGATCGCAGCCGGGCGCAGGTCAAACAGTTGGCTTACAGCATCAGCAATCTTGGTGGGGTCAACGGCTTCTGTGCCGAAGGTCTCAACCATCAGCGATACCGGTCGGGCCACACCAATGGCATAAGCCACCTGAACTTCACAACGACGAGCCGCACCCGCAGCAACGACGTGCTTGGCCACCCATCGAGCGGCATAAGCAGCGGAGCGGTCAACCTTTGATGGGTCCTTGCCTGAGAAGGCACCGCCACCGTGGCGAGACATGCCGCCATAGGTGTCGACGATGATCTTGCGACCAGTAAGGCCCGTGTCAGCGTGAGGACCACCAAGCTCGAAGGTGCCGGTTGGGTTGACAAGCACCTTCAGGTCATCTGACACAAAGGCCGCAGGTATCAGCGGGTTGATCACATGTTCAATGAGGTCAGGCTTGATCAATGTCTCGGCATCAAGACCGGGTTGGTGTTGAGTAGAGATGAGCACCGTGCGAAGCGCAACTGGCTTACCGTCTTCATAATCAAAGGTGACCTGGGTCTTGCCATCAGGGCGAAGGTAGGGCAACACGCCCGCCTTGCGAACTTCTGAAAGACGATGAGCAAGACGATGTGCCAGCCAGATCGGAATCGGCATGAGGTCTTCAGTTTCATCACAAGCAAACCCGAACATCATGCCTTGGTCGCCAGCACCTTGTTCGTTGAGCGTATCTTCGCCACCAGAACCCGAACGGCGCTCATAAGCGGTATCGACGCCTTGGGCGATGTCGGGCGACTGCTCGTCGAGCGAAACCATCACGCCACACGTGTGACCATCAAAGCCATAAGACTCACGGTCGTAACCAATCTCACAAATGGTGTCACGAACGATGCGAGGAATATCAACATAGGCATTGGTGGTGACCTCACCAGCAACAACAGCAAGACCAGTGGTCAGCAGCGTCTCGCAAGCAACCCGGCCTTGTGGGTCTTCGGCCAGGATGGCATCAAGAACGGCATCGGAGATCTGGTCAGCCATCTTGTCGGGATGACCCTCTGTCACTGACTCAGAGGTAAAGGTCCAACTTTTCACATCAAGCTCCTGGTGAGTGCTACGGCGTCAATTATAAAACAGGCTACGCGGCGTTTGTCGGTAAGGAGAATCGCCTTCTCATTTCCCAACGCATCAAATATGACTACAGCATTGGTGTCATGCTCAAAGCCAACGTTGGCGGCACTCACATCGTTGGCGACAATCAGGTCGAGGTTCTTTGCCTTCAGTTTCTGCCTCGCGTAATTGCCTACATCAGTGGTCTCTGCAGCAAAGCCCACGAGGGTCTGTCCATCTCGCTTTCTTGCTCCTAGCTCGGCAAGAATGTCGAGTGTTGGTTCAAGCACAACCTCGGGCGGGCCATGGGTCTTCTTGATCTTTTCCCCCGCCACCACCTTTGGACGAAAGTCGGCCACCGCTGCCGCCATTACGATGACATCGGCCTCTGAGCCTCGGCCAAGCATTGCCTCTTCCATCTCTGCGGCCGACTCAACGCGAACAACCTCGACGCGAGAGTCGACAGGGAGCGCTGCGGTTGTGACCAAGACCACCGATGCGCCGCGACGAGCGGCCTCGTCAGCAATGGCATGACCTTGCTTGCCCGATGATCTATTACCTATATATCTCACCGGGTCGATCGCCTCACGGGTGCCGCCCGCACTGACTACAACCGAAAGCCCAGCCAAATCATTGAAACAAGCAGGGTCATCACGGGCCACTCTGGACAATACGTCTTCGCAAACCGCCACGATGTCGCCAACATCAGCCAGTCGACCCACGCCAACATCACCGCCCGCAAGAGGCCCAGCAACGGGGTCGATCACTCGCACGCCACGCTCTCGCAACAGTGCGACGTTGGCCTGAACCGCTGGCTGTTCCCACATCTCGGTGTGCATAGCCGGACAAACCACCACCGGTGCCCGAGTAGCCATAAGCGTCGCCACCAACAGGTCATCAGACATGCCAATGGCATACGCAGCAAGCACCCGAGCGGTTGCGGGAGCCACAACAATCAAGTCGGCAGACTGACCCAAATGCGTATGTGGGCTTGGCTCAGGACTATCCCAGAGAGTGACGCGAGCGGGTTCGGACGCCAACGCCGAAAAGGTTGGTTCGGTAATAAAGTGCAAAGAATCCGGAGTCAGAACTGGACTTACGAAAGCACCTGCATCTACAAATCGACGACAAAGTTCGATTGACTTGTAGGCAGCTATCCCACCAGAAACGCCAAGCACAACGCGCTTGCCGGAAAGCATGCCTTACTCGGGAGCAGGCTCGTCGGGAGCAGGCTCGTCGGGAGCGGGCTCGTCGAGAGCGGGCTCGTCAGGAGCAGGCTCATCTTCATGGGTTATCTCAAAGGTGATCTTATGTGCCGCAATCTCTTCAAAGGCGATTGACAAAGGCTTAGCGGCAATCGATGTCACTTGAGGAGGAATGAGCGAACCAAGACCATCACCAAGATGATTGAAATAGGCATTCACCTCACGCGCACGAGTCGCAGCGAGGGTAACGAGCATGAACTTAGAGTCAGCCAACTCGAGAAGTGTCTCGATGGGCGGGTTCATCATGATGTCTTCTTGCCATGGCATAACAAACAGCCTACATGCACCACGGACAGGTTGGCCTTCTTGGGCAAGCAAAGAAGCATTGATTCCATATCGTTTGGAAACCCTAGGAGTTGGCTAAGCTAGGACCATGACAACCCATATTGTGAGTACTCATGAGGCCAAAACTCGCTTGTCTGAGTTAATTCGGGAGGCTGAGGAAGGCCAAGATGTGATCGTGGCTCGCAACGGCCGTCCTGTTGCAAAGATCATCCCGTGGCCTCCATCTCGACCGAATCGAACCTTGGGTAGCTGGGCCGGACGCGTGGAGTACCGCTCCGATGTAATCGGTTCTGATGAGGAGATAACCGCCATGTTTGAGGAGTCAGCGACAAGAGATGCTCCGTGAGGCTGTTGTTAGATAGCCACGTCGCTCTTTGGTGGCTAGATTCGCATGCCTCTCTTGGCATGGAATGTCGAGTGCAATTGGAAACGGCGGACGAGGTATTTTTCTCGGCCGTGACACCTTGGGAGTTAGGAATAAAACGTACCCTTGGCAAACTTTCGTTTCCTAGTGGGCTGGCTGAAGCCTTACGGGACGGGGGTTTTGTGGAATTGGGGATTTCGGCTGCCCACGGAGAACTGGCCGCAGAGCTTCCGTCGCATCATCGCGACCCCTTCGACAGAATGCTCGTTGCTCAAGCACAGCTTGAGTCTCTTGTGCTCGTCACGGCCGACCAAACACTTGGACCCTATGACGTGAAGCTGCTCGACGCCCTTCTCTAAAGGCTCTATAAAGAAGGTCTGCGGTCCTGAATTAAAGAAGAAATTTCGGCTACTGCACGGTCTAGATCGTCGTTAATTACGGTGATTGCGTCTAGTTCGGCGGCGGCTTTTTCTTCTTCGGCGGCCTTGGCTACTCGGCGAGCCACCACTTCTTCAGGCTCGCCACGGCCACGGAGTCGGCGTTGTTGTTCTTCTACAGAAGGTGGCGCTACAAAAATGATTAGTGCGTCAGGGTGAAGACCTCTTACCTGGCGAGCACCTTGAACCTCAATTTCCAACAACACGTCATAGCCAGATGGTGGGTCGGGCTGAGGCGTTCCATAGAAATGGTCGAGGAACGATGCCCATTCCATAAAACCGCCAGCGTTAATGTGTGCCTCAAAACGGGAGCGGTCGACAAAGACGTAGACATCGGGGGCCTCGCCTTCTCTCCTGGCGCGAGTGGTCCACGATCGGCTCAACCAGAGCGAGTTATCGGTGGCGAGAAGACGGCGAACAATCGTGCCCTTCCCTACCCCGCCTGGGCCACAAATTACGACGATCAGGAGCCTGAAAGCTTTTCTAGGAGCTTCTTGTGCTGGTTTTCTCCAAGACCCTGGAGGCGACGAGTCTCACTGATTCCCAGTTCTTCCATCACGCGTCTGGCCTTGACCTTGCCTAGACCAGGAAGCGATTCAAGAACAGTTAACACCTTCATCTTGCCAAGACCCGGGTCAGTAGAAGCTTCTACGCATAATTCGGAGAAGGTGATCGAACCCATCTTTAGCTTGTTCTTGACTTCAGCTCGTTGACGGCGCACCTCAGTGGCTTTTTGAAGGGCGGCTTGACGCTGTTCGGGAGAAAGACTCGGAGGAAGCGACATGTCATTGACCCTAGTCCGACGACAAGTGAGCGACGAGTTGCTCGGCTGCCGCTATGGGGTCAGGAGCATGGGTCACCATGCGTCCGATTACCAAGAGATCTGCTCCCGCCGCCAGAGCTTGTACTGGAGTTGTAGAACGCGCCTGATCGTGAATGTCGCCACCAGGCAAACGGGTGCCTGGCACCACAAGAATCTGATCGGGAGCGTTGCGACGCACGCATGAGAGGTCTGTGCCTGCACAGACAAGGCCATCGCAACCCGCATCACGGGCAATGCCTACACGTTCGTTCAGCATTTGTGCATCAGCGTTGGCATCACTTGTAAGGATCGTTACCCCAAGAGCGCTAGGAAGCGCCAACCCTGCGCGATCAGCACCTGCGTGAAAACCCTCAACGCCTGCATGCAACATCTCCACTCCCCCTGCAGTGTGCATCGTCAAGAAACGAGCACCCAACGAACCAGCAACAGTTGCGGCTTTAGCCACAGTGGTAGGAATATCATGAAGTTTGAGATCTAAGAAAACGTCATAGCCAAGATCGACAAAAGCGGTAACGGCATCGGGGCCTGCCGCTATGAAAAGTTCGAGTCCCACTTTCGCTACACCGAAGAACGGTTGTAGTTGTTTAGCAAGGCGCGCTGCTTCATCGAGGTCGTCCATGTCAAGAGCAAGTGCTAGTGCTGACCGCAGCCCCACTGACCCAACAAAAGCGTCACCCTTTGTCATTACGACTCATGCATCCTTGTCTTTAGTGGTTCAGCGGATAGGTGACCTTGTGCGTAGCGAAAGATTCATTTTACCAGTCTTCGCCTGGCAAAACAGGGCCTGTATCTAATGGAGCCCCACCTATCCGCTGGGGCTCTTATGTACTGCGCCGATGAGAGTCTTTAGAGAGGTAACCTCGTGGCGTTGACACCACTTCCCAATCCCTTCAAGCACCTGATGAGATGCACGAGGATTAGCAAATGTGGCCGTACCAACCTGTATCGCAGATGCCCCTGCCAACATAAGTTCAATGGCATCATCGGCTGAAGCAACGCCTCCAACTCCGATAATCGCCAACCCTGGCAATGCGGCATAAACATCGTGAATAGCCCTTACCGCGACTGGACGAATAGCTGGACCTGACAGACCACCACCAGCGCTACCCGAACCAAGTCGATAACTGCGAGACACCGGGTCAATCGCCATTGCCATAACGGTGTTGATCAACGTGACTGCATCGGCCCCACCCCGTTGTGCTGCCTCAGCGATTGGAACCAAATCACCCACGTTGGGACTCAGCTTGGCCCAGCGGGGCCGCCCACAAGACTCTGTTGCCAACAACACTTCTTCTGTTGCGGTCGGGGAATGCGCAAACATTCGGCGACGATCTTCAACATTTGGACAACTCACATTTACCTCTACAGCAACGACATCTGGTGACGCTCCGCCAAGCAACACTGCTGCCTTGGCGTAGTCATCAACCGTTGACCCCCAGATACTCACCACCACCTTTGCACCACTTGCTGCAAGCGCCGGAAGGCTTTCGGTCAACCATGCTTCAAGTCCTGGGCCTTGTAACCCAACGCTATTGAGCATGCCAGCGGGGGTCTCGTGTACCCGAGGTGCCGCATTCCCTGCCCAAGGCTCGACACATAACGACTTAACCACCATTGCCCCAAGCGAAGAAAGGTCGAAGTACGGGGCCAACTCGACACTGTGTCCAGCGGTTCCAGAGGCTGTCATGACCGGGTTAGCAAACGTAAGCGAACCAACCGAGGTGCTGAGATCTACCGTCGAGTATTTGGTCATGTCAGCTCAAGCTGTTCGCCCCTGCCAGCTTGATGATGCTCTTGCAGACTACGAACTTCCAGGCCATGTTTAGCCCAATCGGCCATACCTTGAGCAGCGGCTAATCCTGCGGCAACTGTGGTTAAACAAGGGACGTGATAGAGACCTGCGGCCGAGCGAATGTCGTAGCCATCAGAACGTGGTCCACTACCTCGCGGAGTGTTAATGACAAGGTTGACCTTGGTTGTTGCGAGTAGCTCGACTGCCGTTGGCAAGGAGGAGTCGCCGTCAGTGAGCTTGGCTACAACCGTTTCTACTGCAACACCGTTTTCATTCAGATGAGCAGCTGTTCCAACAGTTGCAGCAATCGTAAAACCGAGATTGGCCAAGCGGCGCGCCACTATCAAACCGGCCGCTTTGTCTCTATCGGCAAGCGACAAGAAGATCGAACCAGCATCTGGAAGACGCCCACCTGCGGCCATTTGGCTCTTTGCAAATGCAAGCCCAAAGGTGCGGTCGATGCCCATGACTTCTCCCGTTGAACGCATCTCTGGTCCAAGCACAGAGTCGGCTTCGGGGAAACGACTAAAGGGGAGCACTGCTTCTTTTACTGCAACGTGTCCCGAAGTAATCGCAGGAGTTAAGAAACCCTCTTTGCGCAGTTCGGCCAGCGTTGCTCCAACCATTACGCGAGCAGCGACCTTTACCAACGGCACGCCGGTGGCCTTCGCCACAAAAGGAACGGTCCGACTTGCTCGTGGGTTGGCCTCGATAACAAATACTTGACCTTCACGAACTGCAAACTGCACGTTAATTAAGCCAACAACTTCAAGCGCCTCAGCAATCGCACGGGCATAGCCTTCAATCACACTTATCACTTGGGCAGACAACGTAGGTGGCGGAATCGCACAAGCACTGTCGCCCGAATGCACCCCCGCCTCTTCAACGTGTTCCATGATGCCGCCAATCAACACTTCACCGGTGGCATCACGAACGGCGTCTACATCTACCTCAGTGGCATCTTCAAGGAAACGATCGACAAGCACGGGGCGCTCAGCTGACAAGCCACCCTCTTTACCAAGTGAACCAAACCCACTCAGCTCTTTCATGGCCCGTTGCAAGTTTTCATCGTCGTAGACAATCGTCATCGCTCGTCCACCAAGCACATAGCTCGGGCGCACCAAGGCCGGGTAACCAATGTGGGCCGTGATAGCCAATGCTTCCTCAGCGGTAGATGCCGTACCACCCGCAGGCTGGGGAATCTCAAGCTGTGCACAAAGCGAGTTCCAACGCTCGCGATCTTCAGCCAAGTCGATTGAAGCAGCAGAGGTTCCTAGTACTAGATGTTCTTGCAAAAGACCGGCAAGTTTCAATGGGGTTTGTCCCCCTAGCGACACTATTACCCCCACAAACTCGCCGAAACGTGACTCACGATCAATCACATTTAGCACGTCTTCTTCGGTGAGTGGCTCGAAATACAAACGGTCAGAAGTGTCGTAGTCGGTAGAGACAGTCTCGGGGTTGCAGTTGATCATGACCGTCTCATAGCCAGCGTCTCTAAGTGCAAAGCTGGCATGCACACAGCAGTAGTCGAACTCAATCCCTTGGCCAATGCGATTAGGGCCCGAACCCAAAATCACTACCTTGGGTCTATCGGTTTCGACCACTTCGTCAGTGTCTTCGTAGGTGGCATAATGATAAGGCGTGTTGGCCTCAAACTCACCAGCACACGTATCTACGGTCTTGAACACGGGTGCGATGCCCATGGAGAGACGCCGAGAACGCACATCGCCTGCTGTCAAGGTTTTCTCAAAGTTCGACCAGAGCCAAGCCAATTGCGCATCAGAGAAACCAAGGCGTTTGACCCGCTGCCAATCTCGTGCCGTCATTGCCTCAAAACCAATAGCTGCCACATGCGCTCGTTCTTCGACGATGGCGCTTATCTGATCGAGAAACCACGGGTCGACTCGGGTCGCGGCATAGAGCCGTTCAATCGTAATTCCACGACGCAATGCAGCTTCGAGTTGGAACGGTCGATCAGGTGTACCAACCGCCGCACGACGAACCAACTCATCATCATCAAGAGCATCGAACTCTGCTTCGCCAGGGTCACAATTGAGACCTAAGCGACCAAGCTCTAGCGAACGCAAACCCTTTTGCAATGACTCAGGAAAGGTCCGGCCAATGGCCATTGCTTCTCCAACCGATTGCATCTGTGTGCCAAGCACAGAAGGAGTGCCTGGAAATTTTTCAAACGCCCAACGTGGAATCTTGGTCACCACGTAATCGATGCTCGGCTCAAAACAAGCTGGCGTCTTTGAGGTTATGTCATTTGGAATCTCATCAAGTGTGTAACCAACTGCAAGACGAGCAGCAATCTTGGCAATTGGAAATCCGGTTGCCTTTGAAGCCAAGGCAGATGAACGACTAACACGGGGGTTCATCTCAATGACGACCATGGTGCCGTCTTCGGGGTTGATGGCAAACTGCACATTAGAGCCGCCAGTTTCAACACCCACACGACGAATGCACGCGAACGCTGCATCGCGCATCAGTTGATATTCAACGTCAGACAAGGTTTGTGCAGGTGCCACCGTTATTGAGTCACCCGTATGCACACCCATCGGGTCGAGGTTTTCAATTGAACAAATAATCACGCAGTTGTCAGCGCGATCTCGCATAACTTCAAGCTCATATTCCTTCCAGCCAGCGATCGAACGCTCAATGAGAATTTCTGATATGGGGCTGGCGTCTAGGCCAATTATGGCGAGTTGGCGAAACTCATCTTCGGTAGAAGCAATGCCTGTGCCCTTGCCGCCAAGAATGTAGGCGGGACGAATAACTACAGGCAGACCAAGGTGGCGTATTGCCTCCATGGACTCATCTAGATCATGGGCAACAGCTGACGGCGGGACACCAAGGCCGATTTCCTGCATGGCTACTTTGAACTGACTTCGATCTTCGGCAGTCGCTATTGCTGTTGCATCCGCACCGATCAGCTCGACATTGAAGCGTTCAAGCACTCCTCGTTCAACAAGTTCCATTGCAAGATTCAGCGCAGTTTGACCACCGAGTGTCGCCAACAACGCATCGGGTCGCTCGCGGTCAATGATGGCGGTCAACACTTCTACGTCGAGCGGTTCAATATAGGTGCGGTCGGCAAAATCGGGGTCGGTCATGATTGTGGCCGGGTTTGAGTTTGCTAAGACAACCCGATAACCCTCTTCCTTAAGTACCCGACAGGCTTGGGTTCCGGAGTAGTCGAACTCGCAGGCCTGGCCTATGACTATGGGGCCCGAACCGATCAAGAGAATCGTGTGAATGTCGTCGCGGCGAGGCATCAGGTGCCTTTATCCATAAGGTCTGCAAACTCCTCAAATAAATATCGGGCATCATGAGGACCAGGCCCGGCCTCAGGGTGATACTGCACGCTGAAGGCTGGGACATCACGACAACGAATGCCCTCAATTACTCCGTCGTTCAGGTTTATATGGGTAACATCTGCACTCGCCAAGGTTCCATCGGCAACTGCAAAGTTGTGATTTTGACTTGTAATCTCAATCGAACCTGTAGAGAGCCTTCGAACTGGGTGATTGCCACCGTGGTGCCCGAAGGCCAACTTGTAAGTCTCTGCACCAAGTGCAGTCGCTAAGAGCTGGTGACCAAGACAGATGCCAAAGATCGGCACCTGACCAATCAGTTCTTTGATGGTCTCCGCCACACCAACAACACAAGCTGGGTCACCTGGACCATTCGATAAGAACACACCGTCTGGCTGGCGGGCCAGTACCTCAGAGGCAGACATTGTTGCGGGAACGATCTCGACGGTTGCCAGTTCACCAAGATGGCGCAAGATCGTGGTCTTGATTCCAAAGTCATAGGCAACAACTCGTCGCTGGCCGTTACCCACAACATATGGGTTGGCCGTGGTTACCTGGGCCACCATGTCAATGCCGTTGGTGCCGTCCTCTCCCTGAGCTGCTTTCAACAACGTGGCTTCATCAGTCGTGCCAAATGCTCCGGGCATCGAACCGGTATCACGAAGATGACGAGTGAGGCGACGAGTATCTATGCCTGCAATACCGGGAACCCCTGTGCGAATCAACAACTCATTGAGGTCTTCATCGGCTCGCCAATTGCTGCGCCTCCGCGCCATCTCTCGCACAATTATGCCCCGACAAAATGGACGTCTCGACTCGTCGTCCAGAGCAGTGACTCCGTAATTGCCAATGTGAGGATAGGTAAATGCAATCACTTGGCCCGCATAAGAGGGATCGGTAATCACCTCTTGGTAACCGCTTAAAACCGTGTTGAACACCACCTCGCCAGTGGCGACACCATCGGGCGAATCGGCCCCAATCGCTTCACCCTCAAAGACTTCACCATCGGAAAGAACCAACAAGGCAGGTCGTACTTGTTGGCGTGTGTGGACATCTGTACTCAACGTTGTGCCTCTCCATCTCTAACAATGATTTCGCCTCGCAATATCGTGTGACGTACGCGACCCGTCAGTGTGCGACCGGCAAAGGGCGTGTTGCGACTAAGCGACGCTGACATCTCCGGGTCGACAACCCAGGTTGCGGTCGGATCAATCACACACAAATTGGCTCGACGCCCAACAGCAACCGGGCCGCCATGTTCAGACGCCAAGCCAGCAATGCGCGCAGGGTGCCATGACAAAAGGGCCAAGACCTTCTCGATAGGAAGACCGAGCTCGGTTATTGCCAGCGAGAGGGCAGTCTCTAAACCAAGCATTCCCGGCGGTGCCTCATCGAATGGGGCCTCTTTCATCTCTTGTGTATGAGGCGCATGATCGGTGGCGATCGCATCGATCGTGCCATCAGCCAAGCCAGCTTTTACCGCAGCAACATCATCGTCCGTGCGAAGTGGCGGGTTGACCTTAAACAACGGGTTATAACCAGCAACCTCAGCATGCGTAAGGGTGAAATGATGAGGAGCCGCTTCGGCGGTAATCTCCAAGCCTTCTGCCTTTGCAGCACGCACCAACTCGATTGAGCCCGCAGTAGACAGATGCAAGAAGTGAACTGGAGCTCCAGTGAGGCGACTCAACTCTATGTCACGCCAAACCATGAGGTCTTCAGCAAGAGCCGGAATGCCGGGGATTCCTAAACGGCTCGACCACTCCCCCTCGTGCATATGTCCACCGGCTGCAAGCGACTCATCTTCACAGTGTTGGCCCAACGTGACGCCCAGGCTGGTGGCATATTCCATAGCGCGACGCATGAGACGTGCATCTTGCACACCTGCACCGTCGTCTGTGAAAAGGTGCACTCCAAGTGCCGCCATCTCGGCCATCGGAGCAAGCTCGACACCTGCTCGCCCACGGGTGATTGCCCCGGCGGGCGAAACATCGCATAAAGCCTTGGAACCAAGCTCAAGTACTTCTCTTACAACCGAAGCGCAATCAATCGCAGGCTCGGTGTTGGGCATTGCGACCACAGCGGTATAGCCCCCCAATGCCGCTGCTCGCGAACCGCTCTCAATCGTCTCAGCCTCTTCGCTCCCGGGTTGTCGCAAATGTGTATGCAGATCAACCAAGCCCGGCGTTACTAAACAACCGCTGGCATCGATCACCTGCTTCGCATCAAGATCGTCACCCACCCCGACAATGTCGCCATCAGCGCCTATTGCAACATCGGCTCGACGACGTCCCGTCTCGTCGAGCACCTCACCACCTTTAATCACCAATACGGCCTTACCCATGAGTCACATCTCCACCTTCAGCTGCCAATAACAAGAACAACACCGCCATGCGCACTGCTACCCCATTCGCCACCTGTCTCGTGATGACCGAGTTCGGACGCTCCGCAACTTCAGCGGCAAGTTCAACGCCTCTATTCATAGGCCCGGGGTGCAAGATCACCGCATGATCAGCTAACAGATCAGCGCGGCGACTAGTTAGCCCATAGCCAGCGGTGTACTCACGCAAACTCGGGACAAGCGCCTCGGTTTGGCGCTCTTGTTGCATGCGCAACAGATACACCGCATCAAGCTTTGGCAGCTCAGCATCAAGGTCATGGCTAACCTCAACAGGCCACCCAGCGAGACTCGCTGGAAGCAAGGTAGACGGCGCAACAAGAGTTACGTGTGCCCCGAGTGCAGTAAGAGCCGCCACGTTAGAACGAGCCACACGGCTGTGTTTAATGTCTCCCACGATCGCTATGCGACGATCTTGTAGTGAGCCAAGGCGTTCACGCAAGGTGTAGCAATCAAGCAATGCCTGGGTTGGGTGCTCGTGGCTACCATCACCCGCATTGATCACCTGAACGCCATGAGCTTCAACCCAATTCGCAACTTGTCGTGGCACACCCGCTGAACCGTGACGCACCACGATTGCGTCAACCCCCATTGCCTCAATGGTCTGCACCGTGTCACGCAGCGACTCGCCTTTACTGACCGATGATGAACTCACCGAAAAGGTCATCACGTCAGCAGAAAGCCGTTTGGCAGCAGTCTCAAACGAAAGACGAGTACGAGTGGAATCTTCATAGAACAACGAAACGACCGTGCGACCACGCAAGGTCGGCACCTTGGGAATGCGACGCTCACTAACTTCAACAAATGAATCTGTGAGGTTCATCACCTCTTCAATGTCTGCAACATCAAGATCGGCAATCGAAAGCAAATGTCTCATCGGCGCTCTCTTACCATGTCGCCGAGGTCTACTCCCTCGTCAGACACATCAACTGCTTCATCTCGACGGGTGGGTAAGTTCTTTCCGACATAGTCAGGACGAATGGGCAGCTCTCGATGTCCCCGATCAACCATTACCGCCAGTTGAACCGCACGTGGACGCCCATAGGCGTTCAATGCATCGAGCGCTGCACGTATAGTCCGTCCAGTAAAGAGCACATCGTCAACGAGAACGACAACCTTTTGATTGAGATCATCTGGAATCTCAGTTACTGCCTCGGGCATTACCGGGCGCAGACCTATGTCATCTCGATAAAGCGCAACGTCAAGGCTTCCAATCGCCACCTTCGTTCCGTCGATGCGTTCAAAGGCTTCAACAAGTCGCTGAGCCAAGTGAACCCCACCGGTTTGAAGCCCAATCACGACTACATCATCCAGGCCAGCATTGCGTTCAATCACTTCATGAGCAATACGAGTAACGGCCCTATTTACTGCATCTGCATCCATCACCCTGGTGCGGAGCACGAAAAAACCCCCATAAGGGGGCGTGATCCTTCGCTCTCGTTCAGCCAAACCAGTCTCCTGTCCGTACGAGCCTCTCAGGACTCACTTGACGGTCAGGTATTCATGCTACCAGCCCCGCCAAAAAACCTCTTCTAGCTGACATGTGTGTAAAAACACCTGATCAGGGGGTGAAAAAATACCTGATCAGCGGTTGTTTTTACACCAGTGTTTTTACAGCAGGCACGGGCGAAGCTCTTCGGCGATACGGGCGAGCAGTCCGTTTATGAACTTGCCAGAGTCGTCTGTGGAGTAGCGCTTGGCGAGTTCTACAGCTTCTGAAATAGTTGCGCCAAGGGGAATGTCTGGGCGATGGGCGAGTTCGTAAACACCTATGCGCAAGAGGGTGCGATC
>JBBSKG010000063.1:0-15729 GCA_038256565.1 Acidimicrobiales bacterium
AAAGCTCCAGCTAAGAAAGCTCCAGCTAAGAAAGCTCCAGCTAAGAAAGCTCCAGCTAAGAAAGCTCCAGCTAAGAAAGCTCCAGCTAAGAAAGCTCCAGCTAAGAAAGCTCCAGCTAAGAAAGCTCCAGCTAAGAAAAAGCGGTAGGCCTGGCAAATACGTAAGTTTCAAATCTAAAAATAACTAAACAAACGTAGAGACGGGGTGCTTTTCGGGCATCCCGTCTCTAGTTGTTTAGGACCAGTGACAAAACTACTTGCGCGGCGCTTACATGTTTAACCTTTGTGGTGTATTCACTTTCGGCCTTCGGCCGCGCAAGTAGTTTTGTCTCGGGTCCTAGGGATGGGCGCAATTAAAGACTGGCTGAAAAAGGTTGAGGGCTGAGGCACGCCCCCCCGACATGCCTCAGCCCGCACCTCACGCTCCTGCCTCTAGGGCGAGGAACTCTGCTCTCATCCTGCACCTGTATGCGACTCCGTGTCAAGCGTCACACTTGTCCTTTTTTGTTTAAGATAAAAGACTCCACGTTGGAGGTAGCAGGGCTAGATCAGATGGAAGGTCTACGTCGAGTGTGAGCGAGGGAGACTCGTTAATGTGAATGGTCAAACCGAGTCGGGCAGCCTCTTCGCAGTGCGAATGGAACGACCCTGGTCCATAGGAAAAGTGGAATCCAGCGAGGGCGGGCACAACTGCCACGTTGGTTCCATCACGACGGCGATCAGGCACCAACGTGATGTCATTAGCTGGGTTGTTGAGTAGGTCAGCTAAACCAACGGCCATTGGAAGATCGGCATGAGAAACGATTACTTGTTGCGCCCCCTCCTCAGCGAGCGTCTCGACGCCTTTCTCGATGGCCCCATTGAGGCCAAGGCCTGGGGTCCATATCACTTGGGCCCCTTGTGATTGAGACCATTTAGCCACTTCTTCATCATCACAAACCACATATGCCGCAAGGGTTCCAGACGCATTGATTACCTGTGTAGCCATGCGTTTAGCGAGGCTTTGGCGATCGTCTGGGCTCAGCACATCTGCGAGACGCATCTTTGCTTGCCTGAAGGCTTTTATCGGAATGAGCACGGCGGCATGTGTCGTTTCCGAATTGGTTGAGGACTCGTCAATGCCCATGGAACGCAGAGTGTACGGGGTGCAGCGGTAGGGTTCGTGCCGTGTTCGAGAGAGTAGCGGTAATAGGTGCCGGTTCATGGGGGACAACCATCGCTTCGGTGGTTAGTTCTCGCGTTCATACAGTGCTCTGGGCCCGTCGTTCAGAGCTCGTGCATGAGCTGAATCATGCACATACAAACGAACGATATTTAGGCAAAGCCAAACTTCCGAAATCGCTACAAGCAACTAACTCTTTGGAAGAGGCAGCAAGTAGTGCAAACCTCGTTGTGGTGGCGGTGCCTTCACAAGGCTTGCGTGCCACGGTTGAGCAACTGGCTCCCATGTTGAGGGCCAAGGTGCCGTTGGTGAGCTTGTCTAAAGGCCTTGAACCAGGAACGACCAAACGGATGACCGAAGTGATCGCTGATGTGGCACCAGAACACCCCGTAGGGGCTCTTAGTGGTCCGAACCTTGCTCTGGAAATACTCCATGGACAGCCGGCTGCGTCGGTGTTGGCTATGGCTGATGAATCTTTAGCGGGCTCTATTGCTGCATTGTTTGCCAATGATGGTCTGCGCATTTACACCAATAGAGATGTGGTTGGTTGTGAGTTGGCAGGTGCGGTTAAGAACGTCATTGCCATAGCTGCGGGCATGGGTGACGGAATGGGGTTTGGTGACAATGCCAAAGCTGCGTTGGTAACTAGAGGTTTGGCGGAGATGACTCGCTTGGGCGTTGCCCTGGGTGGAGAGTTGATGACGTTTATGGGTCTTGCTGGGGTTGGAGATTTGATGGCAACGTGCGTTAGTAGTCAGAGTCGTAACCGTTTCGTGGGGGTACAGCTTGGTCAAGGGCGGGTCCTGGAGGCCATTGTCGATGAGATGACAACGGTTGCAGAGGGGGTTCGTTCGGCTCCCGCAATTGTGGAGTTGGCTGCTCGTCACGGAGTGGAAATGCCTATTGCTCAACAGGTGGTGGCTGTGTGCGAAGGAAGTGTCACGCCTCTAGAAGCGTTGGGTGTACTGATGACTCGCCAGCAGCGATCCGAATGAATATCTATAACGGAGAGTGGAATCTATGTCGTTGAAAACCTGGCTATTGCGTCGAGCTATGGGTCGTATGCGTATCACCGACGACATCATCCGATACCTGTCTACCTTTCAACGCCTCGGTGAACATTTTGAGGTCGAGGGTCCTGGGGAAATGTTGCCAGTGGGCGCTCGCACTGTGTTTCGAGCTCTGCGTACTCGCTCGGCTGCCCAGATTGGCTCCGGTTGGGTATGGCCCTACTGGCTTGATCGTCAGCTCGACCCAACTTCGCCTGCATTTGTTCCTCGTGGACACTTGCCATTCCTGACTAATGTCACGGCTCGAAACTGGACGATGGTTGGCAATGTGGGTTCGCCTTATGAGGCAATCGTCGACCCCCGCGGCTTGGTTACTCCTTGGTTCGATGGTTGGTCGCTTGACTGGTGGATTGGTGCTGATGATCGTTGGCACTTCCCGTCTAGTGACGCAGCGGTGCGCCAACGTCTCGTTGATGACGCACCAGTGATCGAGACGGTCATGCGGGTGCCAGGTGGCGATGCTGTGCAGCGGGTCTACGCCGTACAAGGCTCGTCTGTGAGCGACACAGGCGAGTTGGTGATGGTCGAAATCGAGAACCAAAGCCCCATTCCATTCGCCGTGGCATTTGCCGTGCGACCCTGTAACCCTGAGGGTTTGGCGGTCATAGAACGCATTGGGCTCCACGACGAACACACCGTTACTGTTGATGGCCGGGTGGCGATGGTCTTACCTAAGGCTCCAGCGCGTATGGCGGCTTCGACGTTTCACGATGGCGACGTGGCATCAATTGTTACAAGTGGCCAAGCCGGTACGCAGTTTCCAAACGATCTGCGTTGTGATGCAGGTTTGGCTTCAGCGGCGTTCATTTATCCATTGCCGCATACGGCAAGCATCCGGGTCATGGTTCCTATGGTTCCTGAGAGTCGTACTCGTCGAAGGGGTTTGGCTCGGCGTCGAGTTGCTCATGCGCCCCAGGCCCAAACGACATTGCCGAGTGCAGACCAGGTAGTGCGTGGATGGAAGGCACAAGCCGATCGAGGCATGCGTCTCGTATTGCCCGATGAGCGCCTGGCTTCTTGTGTAGAAGCAAACCGTCGTTATCTGCTGTTGTTTCATGACGGCGATGAGATAACACCTGGCCCAAGTACCTATCACCGGTTTTGGTTTCGCGATGCGGCTTACCTGCTTGGTGCGCTCGATCGTTACGGCTACATCAACGAATCTGCTGAGGTGTTGGCCTCATATCCTGATCGCCAGCAAAGCGACGGCTTCTTCTTTAGTCAAAGTAGAGAGTGGGACGCTAATGGCGCTGCTATTCACGCTTTGGCCGAGCACTGGCGTCTGCATCGAGATACATCTCCTCTTGATTTGGCAGCGATTGCTCCTTCAGTGGCGAGTGGGGCGGAGTGGATTGAACGTAAACGACAGACTCGGAAAGAACGTCGCGACCCAGCACGACGTGGTCTTCTTCCGCCAGGTATCTCCGCTGAACATCTAGGACCGTTTGATTACTTCTATTGGGATGACTTCTGGTCGGTCAGAGGCCTGTTGGATGCTTCTGTATTATTAGAGGCAGCAGGTGAAGAAAAGGCAGCGGCCCAAGCGGAGCGAATGGCGGACGGCTTTCGCGCTGACCTTGACACATCTATTGCACTTGTGGCCGATCGTTTGGGAACGTTAGCTATTCCCTCGGGTCCAAGACGGCGCTCTGACCCAGGCATGATCGGCACGCTTGCAGCATGTTGGCCTTTGCGCTTGATGCAAGCCGACGATGCTCGCATGGCTGCAACTGCTGAGGAAATTCGTGAACACTACATGCAAGGCGACGCTTTTTATCAAGGCATCAGCCACACCGGTTTGGGCACATATCTCACGTTGCAGCTCGCGTTCGTTGAGCTTGAAGCCGGTGACCGCAGGGCTCTCGATCGCCTTGCCTGGATGCTTGATGCGGCTACGCCTACGTGGACCTGGCCAGAAGCCATTCACCCTCGTCTTAATGGCGGTTGCATGGGCGATGGACATCATGGTTGGGCAGCGGCCGATCTATTGACCTTTGTGCGCAACATGTTGGTTCGAGAGACCTTTGAAGGCGGATTAGCCCTGTGCTCGATGATTCCCGACTCTTGGTTGGGTCAAGGCATCGAGGTTCATGATGCGCCAACGCACTTCGGCAAGCTCTCTTATGCCGTGCGTTGGCATGGTGATCGTCCCGCTCTCTTGTGGGAATTAGAACCACATGTAGGCGTTGAAGCGGTCCTTTTTACTTGCCCAGGTCTTGACCTCACGTGGTCGAGCACTCAACTACGAGGCGACGCTCTTCTTGCACCTATGCCCCCAGATTCAGGCGAACGTCTGCCGGTCTCGTCTGAACCCGTAGAGGGTGTCGAACTACCATCCAGCCCCGAAGGCGGCTCGTTCAGCTAGGACCCGAGACAGCCTCATATGCCTTATGCCTTATGCCTTATGCCTGATGCCTTAGGGAAGCTCACCCAAGCGTCCAGGCCACTGCCTGGTGCGGGAGAGAGGCCTGCCTCGCCGCCGGATTCTTTTGCTAGTTGGGCCACGATGGCCAGGCCAAGACCCGACCCACCAGTGTCAGTCGTAGCTGACCCTCGCCAGAAACGATCGAAGGCCCGTTGACGTTGATCGTCGCTCATTCCATGGCCTTGATCGATGACGTGAAGCTTCACGATGTCCATGTGGCTCATTGCCCGTAAGGTGATCGTTGTTCCGGTGGGCGCAACCTCGATGGCGTTGGCCAGCAGGTTGTCGAGAATCTGTTCTATGGCACCAGGCGCGACTGATGCTTGACACGGAGTGTTGCAATCGGTCTGCAGCGTCACCCCACGTTCGCCAGCTAATGGTGCCCAAATTTCTTGGCGTTCCTTGATGGCGGCCATGAGGTCGACCATGTGCGCTTGGTTTACCCCTGGTGCCCCTGTGCGAGCTAGTCGTAAAAGTTGGTCTACCAAGGTTGAGAGTCGGGCCGATTCAGAAATGGCGGCCTCTACGTCATCTCTAAGTTCGGCGTCAACGCTGCCTTCAAGGTTTTCTAGACGGAGCCTCATGGTCGCCATTCACGGCTTCACGGTGGGAACCGACAGTTACCACCCTATTTATATATGGGTATCGGCAGTATCTGTAGGTGTCGTGATGTTCCTTACTTTGTTTCTAATTCTCGCAGGCCGCCAATGCTCGGCTCCTCGAAAAACACAAGTCGTAAAATCTCAATAGCACTTCACTTGGGCCGACTGGAGGCAGGAGTCGATTGGTAGCTCCTAGGAGAGGTGGATGTGATGAGGTTTACTGTTTCGAAGCGACTAGTGGCGCTTGGCTCCGTAAGCGTTGTTTCCACAATGTTTGTCGGGCTATTTGGCATTTACAACATCAAAGATCCGGACAAGATTGGCCGTTACGGCATTGGCGTGCGTTCATCGGTTGAGGCAGACATGATGCATGACGCAATTCGTAGTGATGTGTTGGCAGGTCTGCTCGCCAAAACTCTTGAAGAAAAGCAGCTTGCGATAAGTGATCTCGAAGAACACGCTGCCAAACTTCGGGAGGAGTTCGACGCAATCAAAACCGAGTTATCTAATGAACCCGATGTGTTGGTTGCTGTCGATGCAGCTGGTAAAGAAATTGAGCTTTACGTCAAGACAGGTATGGCTGCCATAACGTCAGGGACCTCACAAGATTTAGAAGCGTTCGATGCCCAGTTTAAAGCGCTGGAGGTTCAGATGTCGGGGGTTAGCGACACAACTACAAAAGCGCTTAAAGAAGCCGAGGGTTCAATGCACGAATCTAATGTTCAAGCTCGCAAAATGGCAGGCATCTTGACCGTCATTTCTACGATTGCCATTTTGATTGTGGTGACTTTGATTACTCGCTCGATCACTCGTCCTTTAGTCTTGGTTGGTTCCAGGTTGTCTTCGACATCGCTACGTCTATCCACTGCTAACGCTCAGATGGCGACAGGTGCTGAAGCAACGATAAAAGAGGCTTCCAACTCATCGGTTGTCGCAAAGGGTGTGACGGTAGGCATAGAACGTGTTTCTGGCGCTGCAGCAGAGTTGTCGAGTTCTATCGCCGAGATTTCTAGTGGAGCAAGTGAGGCCACGAGCGTTGCAGACCAAGCGGTGGCGGTTGCAAATGAGACCAATCGTTCGGTGGCCAAGCTCGGTGAATCGAGTGTTGAGATCGGTCAAGTTATTGATGTGATCACGTCGATTGCTGAACAAACCAATCTTTTGGCACTCAACGCAACGATTGAGGCCGCACGAGCAGGAGAAGCTGGCAAGGGCTTTGCTGTGGTGGCAAATGAAGTAAAAGAGTTGGCTAAACAGACGGCCGTGGCGACCAATGAGATCAGTCAAAGGATCCAAGCAATTCAGACCGACTCACAAGGTGCCGTCGATGCCATTGGCCAGATTTCTGACATTATTGGTCGTATCGCTGAGGTCCAGGGTCGCATTGTGATTGCAGTTGATCAGCAAACCTCGACTACTTACGAGATCAATGCAACCGTTGGAAATGCTGCTAGCGGGACTGCTGACATCATCTCAAGCATCAACCAGGTAAAAACGGTCGCAGGTTCCACTCGCTCTGCTCTTGATGAGACCCGTGCTGCCGCAGACGAACTCGTTGAGGCGTCAAGAGACCTTCAGGATTTGGTTGGTGTCTAAATTTCGTTGAGTCGGGCGGTGGCAATTTCCCATGGTCCGAGGGGAAAACTTGTCTCAAAGGTTGCGAGGGTGGTGTCGCGTAGGTTGACGAGTTTGCCGCTACGACCTTCGATGGTGACAGTGGTTGCTTCGGCAGTTGGGTTGAAAACCCGCAACTCGACTTCTCCCATGCGGCGAGTGAGACTTGACACTTCGGCACCGCTAACGGTGAGTGCCGATCCTCGATCGGGCACAGTTCCAAGTGCGGCAGCGTTGGTGACTTCTAAAGGAAGGAACGCGTCGTCGACCAGTGTCCAGGGATTCGCGTCTGGCTCAGCTGTTATGCAGTAACGCAAAGTGTGATGCCCTTGTACCTGTGCGCCCTCCAATGGCAACGGTGGCCCTGCTGGTAATGGCCGGTAGGTCATCTCGACTCGTGACAACATTCCAGTTGCCCTAAGTAGCGTGAGTGCTAATTCCCTAGCGCTACCACCTGGCTCGTCGAGATCGACGAGTTCATATTCCAACAAGCCTTCATGCAACACGGTCAAACCACCGGCCCGCACAAAACGCCGGGAGGGGTAAGTAGGCAATGCGACTTCGGTTGGACCTCCCTCGGCTGAGGTTGGTCGCTCGACGATCGCAAAGGCGCATTCAGCCTTAGAGCTACGAGCACGTTCGGGCAGTGGGAACCATGAGCGCAGACGATGGTCACGAGCGGTGTTGTTGAACCGAGTAGTGATACGCACAAGCCCCTCACCTGCTCTGAGTTCAAGCAGGGTTGTCACGTCGACCGTCTTGTTGCCAACTCGTGAGCGAGTTTCGTCGTCAATGCGTTCAGGCCATTTATATGTGCGCACGACTTTTAGTTGTCCACGTAGCGGGCCTGATTCAACAAGCTCAACGCTGACCTGTTCAGGCCGTTCGATCACTTGGTCGTCATCAGGTGGGCTGTAGTTGTAGGTATCGCCATGATCGCCGTCGTCAACGAGTCGGTCGAACCCAGCAATGCCATTTAGCGAGAAGCTGCCCTCATTCGCGTCGACTTCAAGTGTCACTAAGCCGTTCGTTAGACCGCGTCCAGAAGCAGTGGCGGTAACGGGTGTGACATCAAGTGCTGTGGGTTCCCAAGCTTGCCAGCCGTATCCGGGAACGTCTGTGACACGCGCTAGAAGCCGGCGGCTGGGCTGTTGGATCACCCGAATATGGAAGGGAGTATCTGGCCGAGCGCCACCAAGTGCGTACAACTCGCGCTTGACCTCGTCGACGAGCAGGTTTTCGCGTAGCTCGGCGTCGGCATGAAACGTCACTGTTACGGCTTCATCGCGATGTTTCACTTCAACGTCAATGATGTAAGTGTCGGGCCCAAATTGCTGACTACGAATCTGGCCAAGCACAGCACCTAGGTCACGTCCGAGAACCGTGGTGTCAAGCGCCGAAGCAAGACGTTCGCTTAGCAGTTGGGTATCGCTTATGGGTTCAACACCTGGTATCACGACCTCGACCAAACCTGAGCGTGAACGAGCTGACGGGTTGACCACTACGGGCCCACTTGTCGCCAATGTTGCGCCGAGAATCTTTACAGCGGTATCGCCTAGGCCTTCGGCAATCTGGCGAGCTTCGGCGTAACGTGCAATGACTGCTTCGCAAACCTCGTCGTGAGAACAAGCGCAGATCGAGTCATGTGCAGAGTTGCGGATCATCTCTAACCAAGCCGTATCAAAGAGCGCCTGAGGCCACCACCATGCGGGGGGAAACAAGGCGCACAGCGGCTCGGCTCGTCGCTCTAACTCTCGTTCAGCCCGGGCAGCTGCGACCTTTACGTCTACTCGGTTAGAGCCGACACCCATTAACAAGTTGGCCCGAGCGCCCGAACGCATCTCACCGGTGATCGTGCCTAGCGCGTTAGTAGAAGCCCCGGCCAGGTAATCAGCCAACCCGGTAACGTCCAGCTCGAAGTGACCGTTTTCACTGTTGATCTCATCGACCACTCGCCCAAGCCATGCCTGGGGCATCTGATGATCGGTGCCGTTCATCCACAAGATGGGCTCATCTGGTGTGAGCCGATCACCCTGTTCAGTTTCATAGGCATTGAGGCGACGCACGAGAGCTTCGGATTCCCTGGGAGTAGCGGCACCGTTGCCGTACCCCTGAGGAAGGTATTCCGCTCGCACCCGTGAACCATCGGGTGCTTCCCACCAAAATGCCGTCCCGGTCATCGCAGCTGGCACCCCTCGCCAGACCACGGCATGTTCGAGTCCGGCCAATCTCAGAAGCTGTGGCATTTGTCCAACGTGTCCAAACATGTCGGGCAGGTATCCAACCTCCATGGCACCACCAAAACGTTCGGCACGAGCAAAGCCCAATTGCAGGTTACGAATCATTGACTCGCCCGAAACTAAAAACTCATCCATGAGGATGTACCACGGCCCCATGGCGAGGCGGCCAGCCTGATTGAGCGTGCGCAGCGTTTCTTCGGCATCGGGTCGAATGGCTAAGTAGTCGTCGATAACCGCCATCTGCCCGTCCAGCAAGAAATGTGCATAAGACGGGTCGGCCTCCATGCGAGGTAATAGCTCGTCGAGCAGCTCGACCAGTCGAAGCCGAAACGTTTGGAAGGAGGCATACCACTCGCGGTCCCAGTGAGTGTGCGGAACGATTGCCACGCGTCGAGTCATGACCTAAAGGCTACGTCGCCCGTTAGAACCAGTGACAAACTACTTGCGCGGCGTTTACATCTTTAACCCTTGTGGTGTATTCACTTTCGGCCTTCGGCCGCGCAAGTAGTTTTGTCTCGGGTCCTTGGCCCACATGGAGCCGCTCGTCTCTTGGCGTGCGTTCTAGTGTGGGCAGGTGCAAGTAGTTCCCTCTCAGGTCCTGAGGTAGACGATTGAAGTCGAAAGCCCCCAATTTGGCGCTTGAACGCCAGTTGCTAGGTGAGGGACACCGTTTTATCGCAGCCGTCGACGAAGTCGGTCGAGGTGCGCTTGGGGGTCCGGTAACCGTTGGAGTGGTTGTAGTCGATGCGAATATTCGCCGAGGTGTGCCCGGCGTTCGTGACTCCAAGCTCTTGAGTTACGAGGCTCGTACAAAGCTCGTCCCTCGCATTAAACGTTGGGCGGTTGCCCATGCTGTTGCTCATGCAACGGCTGCCGAGATTGACCAGGTCGGTATTTTGCGAGCATTGCGTCTGGCGGGGGAGCGGGCACTTGCCTCACTTGCAGGGTCGTCTGCTGCGCCTGATTGCATCTTGTTGGACGGCAATTACGACTGGCTTACTCGCCCAGAACCCAGCCTGTTTGCCCCGATGATGCTTGATACGTTGCCTCGGGTCGAGTTGCGCATCAAGGCCGATCTCACGTGTGCGTCGGTGGCAGCAGCAAGCGTTCTTGCCAAGGTAGAGCGTGATCAACTCATGGAAAATCTTGCCACTACACACCCCGGCTACGGCTGGGAGCACAACCGTGGCTATGCCACCGAGCTTCACAGGTCTGCGCTTGAAGACCTCGGCCCCTGCCCGCAACACCGCCAAAGTTGGAATTTACTTGGAGGAGCATGAAGGTCACCCCAAGGATTATTACATTTTAGAAATCTTTATGGTATACATAATGCATGACACAAGTAATTGCACGCATTGATGAGCGTCTTGCCAACGCTGTTGATGAGCTGGTAGCAGAGGGTGTAGTTGCTAGTCGTTCAGAAGCAGTTCGGCACGGCTTGGAGGCTTTGGTCGACCGTTTACGTCGTGATCAGGCTGCCAACAAGATCGTTGAGGGGTACCAGCGCATGCCTCAAGAAGATGATGATTTGGGCTGGAGCGACGACGCCACTCGTCAGATGATTACCGAGGAGCCGTGGTGACGATTCCCGTTCCCCAGCAAGGAGAGATTTGGTGGGCGGAAGTCGAAGACAAGCGTCGTCCTGTTCTTGTCGTGACTCGTTCGGAAGCTATTCCAGTTTTGACCTGGGTTATCGCTGCTCCGATTACGCGTCGGGTTCGTCAGATCCCAACGGAGATTCCTCTTGGTTTATCTGAGGGTCTAACTACCGAATGTGTGGCGAACTTTGACAACCTGCAACCAATTCGTCGGGCTTTTCTCACCCAACGAGTAGGTGAATTAAATGCCAAGCGCCACGCGGAAATCTGTTCAGCCTTTTCGGCATTGGCAGACTGCTGAGCTTCTCAGGACCCGGCGTCGAGTTCTACGTAGGAACGGCCCTGGTCGGAAAACTCTTTAACTCTTTTGGGTGCCGACTTTTAGGTCGCGGAATGGGGTCTTTGAGTCGATGCCTGGGTCTTTAGGAAGCCCGAGCACACGTTCGCCGACGATATTGCGCATGACTTCATCTGAACCACCAGCTATACGCATTGCAGGTGTACCGAGCAACAAGTTGCCCCAAGAGTAAGTGCCCCACTCGCCGGTATCAGCGGTAAGGCGTGGGCCTAGAACTTTAGCGACAAAGTCGTTGACCAGCATCAGGTTCTTGGTCAGCGCCATCTTGCCGATCGACATTTCTGGCCCAGGTGTTGCGCCTGCTTTCATCTTGTCGGCGGCCCGTTGGTTCGTGAACTTTGACACTTGGAAGTTGATGTAGATGTTCGCCAGCTCGTTGCGGTAGACCAGGTCTTCGGCGAGGCCAAAGTGGCGCAGCATCTCGATGAGGCGTGAGGTGTTCGCAACACCCATGCCGCCTCCCATGCCACCGCCTATAGAGGCCCGCTCGTTCATGAGCGTGGTGATTGCCACGCCCCATCCTTCATTCACGTCACCGAGACGATGATCGTCAGGCACGCGCACGTCGGTGAAGAACACCTCGTTGAATGCCGCCCCACCAGTCATTTGGCGAAGTGGAACAACCTCTACGCCTGGTGCCTTCATGTCGACCATAAAGCCGGTCAGGCCCTTGTGCTTAGGGAGATCAGCGTTGGTACGACAGATGATTTCGCCGATGTCGCTGTAATGAGCGCCAGAGGTCCAGACCTTTTGTCCGTTGAGAATCCACTCGTCGCCGTCACGCTCGGCCTTGCATTGCAGGCTGGCAAGGTCAGAGCCAGCGCCTGGCTCGCTGAAGAGTTGGCAGCCCACAAGGTCGCCGCCATACATCTTTTGCAGATACAGGTTCTTGGCGTGATCGGTGCCATGGGCCAACAAGGTGGGGGCAACCATGCCGAGGCCAATGCCGAAGAAACCCATGTCGGGTATTTCATACTTCGATTCAAGCGAGGAATAAATGCGGTCGTAGCTGGCTGGTAGTTCACGCCCTCCGTAGGCCTTTGGGCCAGTGATCCATGAGAGGCCAGCAGCAGCTCGCTTAGCTCGCCATGCCTTTGATTTGGCGAGTTCTACTCGCTCTTCATCGCGATCTACATCTTCGAACATGCCGATGTCATCGTCACCTTCGCCCCAGACAACCTTTTGCTCGTCACTCTTGGCAGGTTTTTCAGCGCGAAGCTTGGTGTTCGCATTCAGGAAAGCCGTTACTTCTTCAGTGAACTGCTCTTCAGTGATCTCGGCCATGGTGTTCCCCCTCTATAACTTCTTGTTTTTACAAGGCGTGCTTTGCAACACGTGCTTTGGGACACGTTAGACGCTCGCTCTTTATGGTGCATCTGCGAACTCTATGAACGAGTTACATGTTTGCGGGTTACATCGCCAACAGTGGGTGTTCCAAGTAGGCCCATGGCGTTCTCAAGTTCGGCGCGGATAATCCCAGCGGCTTGGCTAACTCCATCGCTTCCGCCATAGGCAAGGGCGTAGAGCCATGGCCGTCCGGCAAAGACTGCTTGGGCTCCGAGGGCTAGGGCCACGAGTACGTCTGTCCCGCGGCGTATACCGCCATCGACATAGACCTCTGCACGGCCACACACCGAAGCGACGACTTCTTCGAGAACGTCTGCACCAGCCTGCACGCGGTCGAGTTGACGTCCGCCATGGTTAGAAACCCAAACGCCTGCAACACCGTGCTCACATGCAATAGCGGCATCTTCGCCCGTATGAATCCCCTTTACGACGAGTGGAAGCTTTGATAGCACTGCCAGCCAGTCGAGTTCTTTCCAGGTGAACTGGCTGGAATGTAGCCCAGCGGTAACCAAGGCCACCTCGCCAGCGCTGGCGTATTGAGCAAAGTTTCCATAACCCGATGCGTCAGGTTGAGCAAAGCCGCTGCGAATCTCACGCTCACGGCGACCAAAGACCGGAAGATCAACTGTGAGGACAATGGCCTTGCATCCGGCAGCTTCGGCTCGGGCCACCATGTCAGCGGTAATCGAGCGATCGCGATGGTCATAGACCTGAAACCAGCGTGGCCCTTCCAATCCTGCTGCAGCGAGGTCTTCAACCGGACGAGTTGCAAGCGACGACATCGTGTAGGCGAGGCCCGCATCTGAAGCGCCTCGTGCCATTGCTACCTCGGCTTCAGGATGCGCCAGGCCATGCAGTGCTGTTGGTGCAATACCGATGGGCATGGCGACGGGGGCACCTAACAAAGTTGTATCTGTTTTGATGGTTGCGACATCGACTAGAACCCGAGGCCTTAGACGCCAGCGTGACCAAGCCGTTTGGTTTTCTAAAAGGGTTATCTCGTCCGCAGCGCCCCCTGCGTAATAGGCATATGCGGCAGGTTCGAGTTTGGTTTTCGCAACATCTTCGAAGTCCGACAGATTGACGATTGCACTCATGGGGCTACCGTCGTATTCATGTGTCGTCGCTCGTTGCCACTTCTATTTGCAGGCTGGACCATATTTGTCTGGGGAAATCGCATCTCCAACATCCTTGACGATGGTCGGGGTTTCAGTGCAACTCGGACGTTGGGCCTGAGCTTTGCTGTGGCTGTAACAGCGCTTGGTGTTGTGGTTGCGATTGCCAATTTACGGGCCGGTAAACCCCAATGGCCACTGCCCACGTTGGTTCTAGCGACCATTGTCGTGTGGGCGATACGAGTTCCATTGATTGCATTCGATGCTGATCATGGAGTCGGGTTCAAGATTGTGCATACGGCACTTGCCGCGATATCGATTGCTTTAGGAGTCGGAGCCTGGAACAACAGGACCGGGTCCTAAGTGCGCTCATCGGCGGACGATTAAAGAGTTTTAAGGCTTTCGGGGTGACGAAGTTCTTTGATGAGATCGCGGAGTATTACCTGCACTGTCCCCGCAGCCGGAATGGCCAATAGGGCACCTAAGAAACCAAAGAGTTCTATACCAACAAGCACGCTGATTATAACTGTGAGCGGGTTGACATCGACGGTCTTAGACATGACTGTTACTTGCAGCACATGATTTTCGAACTGCTGATATGCGATGTAGAAGATCAGAGCGATGATCCCCGCAGAAGTGCTATGTAGGAAGGCCAAACCAATAGTGGGAATGGCTCCCAGCGTTGCGCCCACCATGGGGATGAGATCGGCGAATGCCACAAATAACGCAATCACTCCAGCGTAAGGAACTCCCAACACGAGTAGCAAAAGATAGGTGGAAGTACCCGCCACAATGCTGATTAAGAGATTGCCAAACATGTACCCGCTGATTGCACGTGCAGTGTTGGCACCCATGAGGCGAGCGCGTTCTCGATGACGAGGAGCAATCAGAGCAAGGGTCGTATCACCAAGTTGTGGGCCTCGCAGGACAAGGAGAAAGGCCAACACGACAATTGTTATGGCCGAAAAGAATGTGTTAAAAATGCCCCGAAGAACATCGAGAGCGGGTGACCCGGCGTTGGTGAGCTGCGTCTGAATTTTGTCTCGATTCTCGGCGATCACAGTGCTCAAGTTGTAACGATCGACCAACTCGCCAATGGTGCCGCGACCTTGTTGGGCATCTTCTACTACTGCTGGGAGTGTGTCTAGGAACGTGTCGACCTGGTCGATGACCGGACGCACAAAGGCGTAGATCATGCCCCCAAAAAGTCCGAGAACTACGAGGAACACCAGGCCAGTGGCGGGTGCCCGTGGAAGGTGAAGATGTTTTTTAGCCATATCAACTGCAGGGGCCAGCACCACAGCTACAAACCCTGCTACGAGCACCCAGGCGATGACCCGAGTTATTTCACGGAGAATCAGTAGCACAACCAACGTGGCACAAACCATGGCGATTGAAGCAGCGATGGTGCGCCACGGAACCGACGGGCGAGATGAAGCAGTCCCGCGCTCAAGAATCATTGGCTTGAGCCTAGAGGGTCCGCCTCTAGCGTCCGCCGATAGGCGTGCCCAATTCTGGCCTTGCTGTGGTGCGTAGCGGACATGGCCAGTACGCTGCCTCATATATGGGTCAGCCAATTACCGTTGTTGAAAAACCAGCCGCTCGACCAGGTGTGGTGCGATTTGAAACCAACCGCAATCTCACTGGCATGGGACATGAATCTTATGCCAGCGCTGAGGATGCACAGGGCAACCGTCTTTGTGATGAGGTTGCTCGGCGTATTTTTGAGCGAGGAGGGGTCGACAATATTCATATTTACGCCAACGTGGTTACCGTCGATTTGTCGAAAGGCATTGGTAGTGAAGGTCTTTCCGATCTCCTAAATGACCTGTTTGTCCACTATCAGCCTGGTGTGCTTCCTCCCACCGACGAAGAGCTAGGCATAACGCCTAGTCTCTAAGACATGACGTACGCCACGCCATATCCCGCTCACTGGGAGGCAAATGTGGTGTTGGTCGACGGAGGCACCGTTTTCGTTCGGCCCATCACTCCTGACGACGCCGATCGGCTGGTGTCGCTGCACAACCGACTATCCGCCGAAACTATTCGCTATCGATTCTTTTCTCCTCGTCCCCGTCTATCAGCTCGCGATGTTGAACGTTTCACCGTTGTTGATCACGATGACCGGGTTGCTCTTGTCGCGCTGTTAGGCGACGACATGATTGCGGTAGCTCGTTATGACCGTCTTCCCGGTACAGA
>JBBSKG010000064.1:0-15365 GCA_038256565.1 Acidimicrobiales bacterium
CGTAATGACCCTTTAACTGGCATGGGTCTTAGTAGTGGTGATTTCGCTGATCTCACTAAACGGATGATGGGGTACGCGCCAGAGGGTCGACGGTTACTTTTTCTTGAGGGGGGTTATGACCCAGATGCGCTGGCAGATTCTGCAGGAGCATGTGTAGCGGCTCTTGTTGACACTGATTATCGACCAGAGGCAGCCACTCATGGAGGCCCGGGACGTGAAGCCGTCGAGGCCGTTAAAGACTTTGTTCATCATTTGGAATAGGTATTTGGAATAGAACGCGCGTCCGAACACTTATGTGGTGGTGGGGCACCGGTACTCTGAGGGCGTGATTCCGGAACGACTCGAACCTGTAATTAGTGAAGTACGTCCGTTGGCCGAGCTGTTAGTAGCTGGGGGTCATGGCGCGTATCTAGTTGGCGGTACGGTTCGAGATCTCTTGCTTGGCCGTGATGATGCCACCATAGATTTTGATCTGACCACTACGGCGTTACCCGATGAGATTGAGAAAATTGTTCAGCCTTGGGCTGATGCGATCTGGTTACAGGGAAAGCGTTTTGGCACGATTGGGTGTCGCAAGGGCGACAGAATTTTTGAGATCACAACGCACCGGGCAGAGGTTTATGTTCCTGAATCTCGCAAACCTGACGTCCAGTTTTCTGACTCAATCGAGGCAGACCTTTCAAGGCGAGACTTCACGGTTAACGCCATGGCTCTTTCATTACCTGACCCTCAGCTGATTGACCCTTTTGGGGGGGTGGTTGATTTAGCAGCGAAGCGACTTCGGACCCCACTATCTCCTGATGAATCGTTTAATGACGACCCACTACGCATGTTGCGTGCCGCGCGGTTTTTGGCTGGATATGACTTAGTTCCTGACGATGATTTGGTTGACGCGGTGCACAGACTTCATAATCGCCTTGAGATCGTTTCAGCTGAACGCATTCGTGATGAACTTGATAAGTTGATGGTTGTCGAGCGGCCAGGGCCAGGGCTTTGGTTCTTGGTAAATACTGGTCTCGCTGGTGTTTTTTTGCCCGAACTACCAGGTTTGGCGCTTGAACAGGACCCAATTCATCGTCACAAAGACGTGTTGGCGCACACAATTGCAGTGATCGAAAACACACGGCCAGAACGCATCGTGCGCCTTGCGGCGCTTTTTCATGATGTGGCCAAACCAAAGACTCGCTCCTTTGGTCCCAATGGCAAGGTGAGCTTTCATCATCATGAGGTCGTAGGTGCTCGCATGACTCGTCAGCGAATGTACGAGTTGCGCTATGCCAGTCATGACATTGATGCGGTGACCAAGCTCGTTGAGTTACACCTGCGTTTCCACACTTACAAGATGGGCTGGACTGATAGTGCTGTGCGACGTTACGTACGAGACGCAGGGCCTCTGCTCGATCAACTGAACGAGCTAACACGTTGTGACTGCACGACTCGTAATCAACGTCGAGCGGAAGAGTTGTCTAAACGAATGGATCAGCTTGAAGCTCGAATTGCGGAGCTTCAAGCACAAGAAGAACTGGACTCTCTGCGCCCCGATTTAGACGGCAACCAGATCATGACCCACCTCGGCTTAAGTCCTGGGCGTGAAGTGGGTCAAGCGTTGGCTTTCATGTTGGAACTGCGCCTAGAGGAAGGCCCACTTGGTGAGGCCGAAGCCCTACGCCGTCTCGACGCCTGGTGGGCAGCCTTTCAGGGGCAGGTCTGACGCCAGAAGTCGAGTTCTAGGTTTTTCCGAATTGAACTGAGTTTGAGTGCAGCAGAGATGGGGCAGAATCTATCGAGTTCGGTCTTGTACTCGGCATGCAAGACCGCTTTGTTTGCATCTATGAACGGTTTGAGGGCGGCGCATTCATTATAGGCAGCACACTCTTCGTTGATTGCGAGATCGAAGTCATTTACGAGTTCAGGAATCTGATCAAGGTCGTTCTTAAGGGCAATTGCTAGGCCACGATCATGGGCTGCCTTGGCCAGACGACGGTTATACGTGAGCTGGTGATCGGGTGTCAGGGGAAAGCCCGTTCCATTTGTGTAACCATCGACGTTGTCGACCTCAACCGCGTCAAAGCCCTTTGATTTACAGAGATCGAAACGAGCTTCCATGATTGGCATGAGTACATTAATGGCACGGATGTCGAGCCAGCGTTCCCCTGGCCAGCCGTTGTTATTGCCAAGCACAGCTGCGGGAAAATTAGCAGCGTCGGGTCGCCAGTCTTCAAAGGAGCCCGCACTCATGTAGCAAATAACTTTGCGGCCTTGTTTGTGCAAAGTGGCAATTGTGGAGGTGTCAACATCGAAGAGATCTACGTTGTAAATATCTGCTTCAACCCTTGTGTCAATAGGCAAATCAACCAATTGCCACTGCCACGTCATGCCCGGTGTCGGTTTCCACCAAGTGACGGGCTGCTTGTTGGTGGGACCGGACTTTGGAGCAGAGGTTGTTTTTGGAGCTGCGGTCGTTTTAGGCGAACCGTCGGGGTTCTTCGAGTCCGATTTAGAATCCTTACTGTCGTTGCTATTGGCACCAGGGGTTTTGTTCGTATCGTTTGAACCCGAGCTGCCTTGCGAATTTTGTCCAGGCTCATCGTCAGTGCTATTTGGGCCATCCTGACCAGCAATCAGAGAGTCCTGGGAATCATTTTGTTTCTCAGAAAACGGGAAAAAACCACCAAGTCCGCCTTCGGTTCCACCGCCAATTGTAAAGACGCTTACTAAGCCCGCGAGGGTGATGATGGCAATTGATCCAAATAACGGCTGGCGATGTCGCTCGCTAAATTTGGTTATTCGTTCGACAAACGACTCAGCACGCATCACAGAAATGAAGTGTAGAGGGCTCTCGGGTTTGATTAACCCTCAGGGACAGGTTTGACGCCAGGCGTCGAGATCTAGGTTTTTTCGAATAGAACTGAGTTTTAGTGCTGCAGAGATGGGGCAGAACTTGGTGGTATCGACGTCGTATTCGGCATGCAGTACAGCCTTATTTGCCGCTATGAAAGGTTTGAGAGCATCGCATTCGTTATAGGCAGCGCACTCTTCATTGATGGCGAGGTCGAAATCTCCTACGAGTTCAGGAATCTGCTCCAGGTCGTTCTTAAGAGCAATAGCAAGGCCCCGATCATGAGCAGCTTTTGCCAGACGGCGGTTATAAGTCAGCTGGTCAGTATTGGTCAGAAGAAAACCCGTTCTATTTGTGTAGCCATCAACGTTGTCGACCTCAACTCCGTCAAAGCCTTTTGATTTACAGAGATCGAAACGGGCTTCCATGATTGGCATGAGTACATCAAGGGCTCGGATGTCGAGCCAGCGTTCCCCTGGCCAGCCGTTAGATTTGCCTAGTACCCCTGCAGGGAAATCAGCAGCATCAGATCGCCAGTCCTCGTAACTTCCAGCGCTCATATAACAAATCACTTTGCGGCCCTGATTGTGCAAGGTCGAAACAGTGGCGGGGCCAACCTCAAAGAGATCCACGTTGTAGATGTCAGCCACGACTGCTGTGTCAATAGGTGGTCCACTTAATTGCCACTGCCAGGTCAAACCTGGTGTGGGCTTCCACCAGTTTGTAGATGGACTTGGAACCGTTGTGGTTGTGGTGGTGATCACTTTGAACCATCGAGTCGCTTGCTTACCTGCGACTTTGGAGATGATTTTGACTGATCCGGCAGAATCTGGGGGGATCTTGACTGTCGTCTGGAAGCCACCTTTCCTCCCAGTTTTCATAGAACCGATGGTTGTGGTACCGATCGACACTGATCCTTTGGTCTTGATAGGGAAACCTTTGCCAACAACGGTGATCGAGTCGCCTGGCCGCCCAGATTCTTGACTCAAGGCGATAGAGGTTGAAGCTGCAAAAGCGGGAGTTGCAAGCCCTACTGTTATGCAGGCACTTAGTGATGAGAAAAGAAATCGACGGGTGAGTGTAGGCATCTTGATGTATCACTCGACTGCTCTGCCCTTTTGCTTAAGACAAAGTTTGATTGCCAGACGATTTTGAAGGAGATTGGTTGGAGGAAGTTGAAGTTTCAGTGGACCATCTTTTTCTATGTGAATGAGGATTTTTGTTTTGATGAACTCTGTACCTGAGGTCAACAAGAAAACTTCGAAGCGTTCTCGGGCCATGAGCAAAGTGGTTAGAAGCACTCAAGAACCACTCTCTGCACAGGCCTTGGTGATGCAGGCTGAACTTGTTTCGCTGCGCGAAGAAAACGCTCGGTTACGTATGGCGAAAAACAATCAACCTGGGATGCAACAGACTATAGATCGTTTGCGTTCGGCTACGAGTGACCACATTGTTGTAGGTCCCGGGTCGCATCTAGCTGAAGAGGCAGATCACCTCTGGCATGTGTTGGCTGAAGCGGTAGTCATTCGTGAGGGCCTACTTTCAGCTTGTAGAGACCTTGCAGCCGCAGCCATTTCTTTGGAAGAACGTTTGGAAGGTTTGATCCCTAAATTCTCAGCTGCCGAAAAGCTCGGTGAAGAGCTGGAAGATTTGATTGATCTCACCGATGACAGTGATGAAATTTTTACCCAGACCTCTGGTGATGAAACACAGAATCGCCGTTCTATTAACTTAAACCCAGCTACGACTCAAGGATGACTTTTACATGAACTCAATGATTGAAAGAGTGTCTAGGGTTCGTTCTCTAGCAACGAGAATAGGTCTCGTAGTAGCGATCACCGCTGGGCTGGTCGCTTTTGTACCGGGTCAAGCCAAGGCCGTTGTGCCGACCCTTGATTTACGGGTATTGGTGGTTTCTGCCAACGGAAATGAACCAGCAATTGCAGCCTGGACAGCTCAATTAAGAGCCGAGGGCGTGCCGTTTGATCTTTTGATCGCGGCCAACGAAGGTCCTATCACATCACAGCGGTTGGTAAAGGGTACTGATCACGCTCGTTACCAGGCGATTGTGATGGCAAGTCCTGATTTGGTGGCTTGTGATTCTGATGGTTGTGCCTCCATGGTTACTGCCGATGAGTTAGCTGTTTTGGCTGAATTCGAGCGTGTATATGGGGTTCGTCAAATCGATGCCTATACATACCCCACGCCAGCGGTCGGATTGTCCTTGCCCACCAGCTCTGGAAATCTTCATGGGAACGTTGCCTCGCTTAGTACAGCGGGTAAGGCGGCATTTCCTTACCTAGTTGGTTCTGTGCCCATTGAGCACTCTTATGGTTATTTGGCGAACCCAAGTCCTGGTGTCGGTGAGACCTTCGAGACTTTGGTTGCCGCCCCTACAGGTGAACCACTAGTTGGTGTCTACCAACGGGTCGACGGGCGTCAAGAAATGGTTGTAACTGTTGATACAAATCCCTGGGTTCTCCATAGTCGTTTGCTGTTGCACGGAATGTTGAGGTGGGTAACTAAGGGTGCTTATCTCGGTATTTTACGCAATTATTTGAGCGTTCATGTCGATGACGTCTTCTTGCCGGATGACCGTTGGGATGTCAATGCCAATACAACCCATGAAGATGACGGTGCCACGATTCCTTTGATTCGCATGACTGCTGACGACGCCCAACGTTTGCGTACATGGCAAAAGACCAACAGCCTTAAACTCGATATGGCTTTCAATGGCGGTGGCAGCGATGAATACGTTGCAGAAAATGGCTCCGACCCGCTTACTTCAATAATGCTTTCGAACCGAAGCGAGTTTCGTTGGTTGAACCATACGTTCAGTCATCCGAATCTTGACCAGTCAACGCAGAGCGTTATCGTAAACGAGATACAGGCAAATCGGAATTGGGCTCGTTCTAAAAACATTCCAATCATTGCTGGAGAATTGGTAACGGGTGAGCATTCAGGTCTCACTAACCCTGTGATGCCCGCAGCTTTGAATAAAGCAGGTATCAAATTCGTTGGATCCGATAATTCACGTACACCGGGGCAAACTCAGATCGGCCCAGCTCTTACGGTCCCTCGTCATCCAACAAACATTTATTACAACACAGCCACACGCCAAGAGCAGCTAGATGAGTATAACTACATTTACTTTGAGAATTGTACAAATACGTCCACAACAACCTGTTTGAGTGCCCCGGCTACCTGGTCTCAATATGTTGAACGCGAGTCTACGATCATGCTTGGCCACATGTTGAGTAATGATGTGCGTCCTCACTATGTGCATCAAGGAAATATTGCTGAAGACGGTATCCTTTATGACGTGCTTGACGACGTGATTGGGCGTTACCGTGGTTATCTCTCTACGCCTTTAGTTCAACCCACATTGAGCGATGCGGGCAAGAGTCTGGCTCGACAGAGTGCTTGGGCAAATGCTCTAGCGACAAACAAGGTGAAAGCAAGCATCACTGGCACGATCGTCACGATTACGCCGACTGTAGATCTCGATGTTCCTTTGACAGCTAGTGCCAAGGCCAAAGAGCGTTATAACAACTCATGGACGTACCGCACATCATGGCGTAATTATGGAGAGGTTTATGGAGGGCTTCGATCTGGCTGGACATCGCTACGCGCCAACAAGTCGTTGGTTGTAAATATCGCTCCGTAAGTGGTCTGATTACCTCGCCAACTAGCCCAGATGGCCCTATGGATCATTCCCGGGCCCTAAGCATGGTCGATTATCATGTGCCACCACACAGCCCAAAGCGGCGGGTTTTGATGATCACCGAGGGCACCTATCCACATGTGATTGGTGGTGTGAGCACCTGGTGTGACCTGTTGATTAATGGTTTGGATGAGGTTGAATGGGATGTCTTGCCAATTCTCGCAGGCGAGATTGGCAAGACATCTCGCTACACCTTGCCTGCCCATGCCCGCTTACTTCCGGCGATTTCATTGTGGTCGAATACACCTGCTCCGTCTCAGAAATTTCAAGGGCTCCGAAAATTTATAACGGGAAGAACTGACAGCCACATAGATTGCAGCCTTCCGGGGGTGCTTGCTGCCGGGCTCCTAGGTTGGCATGAACCACTAAAACCATTAGTCGATGCACTGGTGTGGTGTCGTCAGCATCCGGAGTTGATTAGGGAGACATTTAGGAGCAAGCAAGGTTGGGCATCGTTTCTCATTTCTCTCGAAAAGGCATTGTCAGTACAGCCACCCGAGGCTGGTTCGCCACCATCTTTAGGAATGCGACATGCCGTCGAGTTGTATCACTCGCTCTACTGGGTGGCTCGTACGGCAGCAGTTGATACTCCATCAAGTGATTTGCTTCATGTTACGGCAGCGGGATGGTCGATGATTCCCGCTGTGGTTGATAAGGCGCTTCACGGAACGCCAGTGCTGTTGTCAGAGCATGGCGTTTACGTGAGAGAGGCTTATCTAGGTGCCATTAGGGCGGAATCTAGTTCGGCACGAGTTTTCGTTAGTACTCGCATCGCACGTGGTTTGACGAGGCTTGCTTATTCCACTGCCGACATGGTGGCACCAGTGACAGGGGCAAACGCTTGGTGGGAAGATGCGTTTGGCGTGGACCCAGAGCGCATTCGAATCGTTTATAACGGCGTTCATATCCCAGAAGTAACGACACCACCACCTAACACAAAAACTGTTATTTCTGTTGGTCGTTTTGATCCTCTCAAAGACATTCACACCTTACTAAGGGTTGCAGATGAGGTGATTCGCTATGTTCCTGACGCTCGTTTTCTTCACTATGGACCAACAGCACCCATGCAGGTTGCCTATGCTCGATCGTGTTACACGCTGCATCAAGAACTTGGATTGGGTGATCGATTCCAGTTCATGGGTCCTACGAACTTTCCATCGGAGGTTCTTCTTAAAGCGGATATAGCGGTGTTGACGAGTATTTCTGAAGGGTTTCCGTTAGCGGTTCTTGAGGCTATGGCTCTTTCTAGGCCGGTAGTAGCCACTGCTGTTGGGGGAGTCGCTGAAGGTCTTCGAGGGTGTGGCTTGGTGGCACCGTCACGTGATGTTCATGGACTAGCTATGGCAATTGTCACGCTGCTGAGGGACCCGGCGCTAGGTGAGTCACTTGGTCAACGAGGACGGGAGCGGGTTGCTCGTCGTTTTACTCTTGAACAGTGCCTTTCTGGTTATCGAGATGTGATGAATGACCTGCTGGTGCTGGAGAAGGTCTCATGAGTAGCGACATTGAACGGGCAGCTGCCACTGTTGTTGCTCGCCTTGGGCGTCGACCCGTTGATGCTTTAGAAGCAGCTGTTGTCCTAGAGGCGTGGGGAGGAATGGAAGCTCCGCAATCTCTAGCGATTGGTCCCGCTGTTGTTGAAGCCACCCGAGGACGTTCTCATTCATGGCGTAAGCCCATTCAGCCAAGAGATCATGATCGGGTCGTGCAAGACGGGCCGCCCTTTGGTTTGGTGGTTGGCTCTGTTGCCATGTTGTTGTCCATCATGGTGTGGATGGCTTCGCTGCCACCCGTAGGCGGTGATGGCATTGGTTCTTTGGCTTTACAGGTAATGCCAGCAGGCCTTGGGTTGCAATGGTTCTTGCAGAGCCGGTTCCTCGCTGGAGAGGGCGGGATTTCTAGATTGCGTAACCCCGATATTCTTTCGGTCTTGGTCATTGCAGTGACTTTGCTAGTTGCTTGGGGTATTGGCGGTTCTCATGGTCAGTTCTCTATGGCTCTAGTCGTGGCGTGGGCAACAGCAACGATTCTTGTTGTGCGGGGTTGGGGGCTGCCAGGCTCAGGACTGTTTATTGTCGCTGCAATTGCAGGATTTTTTGACAGTCCAACAGGGTTAAACGTGGCAGTTGTTGTTGACATGTCCATTCTGATTTCCGGCATTGCTGTAGTGACTATGCCTAGGACGACAAATCCCTTAGGGTCCTGGGAGAAGAGCGGTATAGCCACTGCGGTAGGTGTTTTGATGGGACTTTTGGTGGTTGTGGGAATGAGCCCTGACGTCATAGACATAGTCGCCACCTCCACGCTCGTGGTCGTTTTCTCGATCGTTGGTGCTATGTGGGGGAGTTTCCATCTCAACCAATTGTGGATTGTCACCCTTACATCACCGATCGACCAGCGCAGCGAAGTACCGGGGCACTCCCTTCCAGGCCGTGTTGGCGCTGTAATAAAGGGGTCTATTATTCGTGTGCTTTGTCTGGGTGTGGGGTCCTTACCGGTTGGGTTCCTTATGGCTAGAACTGATTATGGAATGATGGCGCTGGTTCCTCTGGTGGCGTTCGTGTTGGTGATGGTTGTTGCAATGTTTGTCTCTCTGGTTGAATCTTTCGCCGGTGGTCGATGGGCCATAGGAGCACTCGTAGTGGGGTGCTTGGTAGCGATACTCATACGCTTATCGGGCCTTGATGGGTTAGTAGAGGGCATCGCACTTGCAGGGGGGGCATTGACCAGCCTCACCATTTTAACTAGACCCGTGCAGCATTTAATCAATGACCCGGGAATGAGTATTGCAACACTGATCTAAGGACGGTGTCTCGGTTTCCAAGACGCTTATATGCCGAGTTTGCGAGCACGCAAGATGAGCGTGGGTGGAGCCACTGGCTTGATAGGTTCAGCTGGTTTTGTCTTTGTCCGACTTTTTGGTGCCGGTGTTGAGGCGGGTTCAGAGGGCAGTTGTGGAAGTGGTTCGACAATCATGTCCACTTGGAAGTGGGCTCGATTCATGATTGTGAACAGTTCGCCAATAGTTCTGGGGTAGCAAGTAAATGAAATGCCATCGCGAATTTCGGTGGCTGGGCCATTTTCAAAATAAGAGCGCCCTTCCGCAATGCCTACAGCTGGGTGAGGAAGTGAAATGACCAGTAAGCCGTTGCGCACCAAGATGCGATGCGCTTGGCGCAGTACTCGACCGACGTCTTCAATCTCGTTGAATACGTAGGTGCTTAGGACGAGATCGACCGAGTTTGCCGACACGAAGGCCAGATCAGCAGCATCACTTCGGTGGAGCTCCACCCTTACCTGTTCGGTTTTTAGCAAGTTACGGGCATAGTCGAGCTGGCGTGATGAAATATCCATGCCAATAACATGAGCGCCTTGTTTCGCAAGGGCAATGGCGTTTTGTCCCCCGCCACAACCAAGTTCAACAACTCGCTTACTAGCCAGGCTGCCTAGCAGGCGAAGGTCGCTTTCTGTTGCGACGTTTGGGCCATACGAGACCACGTCGGTTGGCAGAGCAAACTTTGCTTGGTAGCTAGGTGAGTACAGGTTCCAAGCTTTAGCGGTCTCACTGAGCATCGCTACATGGTGCCTTATGGAGTGCACATCGCTTGTGATCGAGCGTATAAATCGCCTCGAACTACAAGATTGAAGAGATAATTATGAAATTTCCGGGGCAATTTACACCCTTATATCCCTTTTGACCACTTTTCGTGAATATTTACCCTCAAGTAGGTTCAGGCTTCGGACCGATGTGCGGAATCGGATTCAAACTCAGACGCCCAGCGCTCTTTGCTGTGTCGTCCGGGATACATAGGCCGATTCACCGTGCCAATTCACTGGGGCCGACTTGTCAGGGTGGCATTTCGGCAACATTTCGGTAAACACTTTCAGTAGCTCTTGTGTGCTTCGTCGCTGCTGAGGAGGATGACGGCATGCGGAGAGATCAATGAGTGGTCGACAGCATTGTGTTCGGAAGTGGTTGGCACTGGCGATCATCGTACTCACTGTGGCACTGGCGACCCCGGTGACCCCAGCGACGGCCGCTATTGGCGAAGGACCCGGGCGTGGGAAAGAAGTGAATGGGAGCGAGAAGGTGGCGCACATCGAGTCACCGAACCCAAAGGACTCATTGCCGACCGTACCGGAAGGCCGTTTCGGGCCGTCGGAGCCGGCCTCCAAGCGCAAGCGAGGCGTTGAGTTGACCGAGGAGCGCACCGCCATCAGCGACGCTTGGTCCAACTCTGATGGCACGCGCTCGATCAGGACCTACGCGGTACCGCATTACTACCAGCCACAGAAATCGTCGAAATGGGTCCCAATCGATATGGAGCTTGCCTCCGATGAGAGCCGGCCTGGGAGAGTCCGGTCGAAGGCCAATCAGTGGGCGGTGTCATTTGGCCCGGCGGGTTCCTCCGAAGGTATGCAGCAGTTCCACCTCGATGGGCCGATCGTCTCGTTCTCCCCGGTCGGTGCTGATCCGTCGGTGAAGCCGCTCACAAAGGATTCGACGGCGACCTACACCGACCTGTGGCCCGCGACTGAGGCTATCTATGCCGTATCGGCGGTAGGAGTCGACGAGCGCCTCGTGCTCAAGTCTCCTAGTGCACCGACATCGTTCACCTTCGAGGTAGCAGGGGCTAGCCCCAAGGCCAACGGCAGCGACGGCATCGACCTCGTTGTCGGCAAAGCGGTTGTGGCGTCGATCCCGCCGTTGACCGTAGAGGTGGGAGGGCGCGCAATAAACCCGGCAAAGGCTGGGGCAACGTTCTCTGTAAAGCAGGAACGCCAGAGTGATCGCGGCCAACCTGGCGGCAGCGTCACCATCTCGATCAGCAAGGACTGGCTTGCCAGTTTGCCAGCGAAGGCCTTCCCTGTGGTCATCGACCCGACAGTGATCGTCACGACAACGCCGACGCAAATTACAAGTTTTTCGGCCAGCGCGCCAAGCGTTAACGGCACCGCGAAGGCCGGGACCGGCCCCGGCCTTCAAACCTGGCGAGGAGCGGCCTACCTCCCGATTCCTAACCCTGCATCGATCAGTCCTGGAGGTAGCCAACCGTGGCACCTGGTCGATGCCACGATGGAAGTCGTCGGTCAGAGTGGTTCTTTGACTGGGTATCCGAGCCTCTCAGTGCTCGGTGAGCCTCTCCAACCGACAACTTATGGAGCTGTTTTCCAGGACGGCGCGTCGGTCTTGTCGATCGTGAGCGTCACGCAGGAACAGACCAGTCGGTACCACTACTGGATCAACGCCAGATCGTGGGTAGCGACGCACTCCGGTGCGGGTGCCTGGTACGGTTTCGTGGCTGACGAAGATCCAGGGCACGCGCCGACGCTTGAGATCCTGAGTCAGTCAGGCGCAAACGGCATCAGTATGGAGTACTTCTACGGCCAGTCGAGCGACCCGACTTACCTGGTTTCGCCATCGGGCACGATCTCTACCACCACCCCATTGCTCACCGCGCAGGTGGTGGAGCCACCCGATCCCGACTCGGCGTTCGATACCGTTTACTACGACTTCAAGATAAGCACGGAACCAAGCGGAGCGGGCATGGTGATTGACTCGGGATGGGTCCAGACATCGTCGTGGTCAGTTCCCCCGGGAGCCCTGGCGGACGGGATGACGTATTACGTGCGGGTGTGGAACAACATAGGCACACCGTGGGCTCCGGGTGCTTACGGCTATTTTCCGCCTGCAGAGCCAACTACCGTAAAGGCGCTTACCATCAAGAAGCGCCTAGGGGCCGGGGGGCCGTCGCCGACTTACACGGTTGGATCGGTGCCGGGTACCACCAGCACGCCGAGCGAGGGAGCGCCGTCACCGGGTACAGGAACGGCGAGCGTGACGGTGAACATGATGACTCGAAATCTCGCTGTCACGGTTAATACGCATCCGCTGTCGACGTTGTCGGGCCCGGCCGGGGTGACTCTGAACTACGACTCGCAGCGTTCGACCGGCTTAGACGGTGGAGGCAAAGGCCTCTACGGCCGCTACTACAGAGGCGGCACGCTGATCGGCCAGCGGCTCGACCCGTCAATCAACTTTTCTTGGGCTGGCTCGCCCATGGGCGGTTACTCCTCGTCTAGCGCGGCAGTGACAGCGGAGTGGACGGGGACGATCACCACTCCTGTTGCAGGTGGCAGCTGGCACTTAGGCGGTACCGTTGGGAGTGGCACCATGAAGATGTACCTCGACGGGTCGTCGACTGTGTACAAGACAGTCGACACCGGTACCACGCCATCGTTTGGATCGGGATTGGGATGGACGCCGGGTTCGATACACGCCATTCGAGTCGAGTACACCAGTGCTGGGTGGGCCCAGGCAGGCCAGTTGTGGGCTTGGGACGACGGTGCCCCGTCCACTCAACCATCTCAATTCGTCGTCCCGAACAACTGGCTGGCACCCAGGGCCACTGGGCTGCCAGCCAGTTGGCGACTGTCGGCCAATCCCTACAGCGGTTCGTGGACCCGCCTCGAGGATTTCGGTAGCCAGGTAGTTCTGCACAGCGCCAGTGGAGCGACAGCAGTGTTCGCTCGGCACCCTGACGGTAGTTACGCCTCTCCTCCGGGCAGTAATGATCTTCTCACAGTGGCCACCACGACGGTGTCGGGCTTGCTCAGCGCGGGCGAGTTCTCGCTATCAACCAGCGACAACTTCCTTTTCGCGTTTGGTCGTGATGGCTGGGTTCGGTCCGTGAAATCCGTTGCCGATGACCTGCATCCGGCTGCTTTGCAGTACTCATACACAACGGTGCCGGGCACGGTGGGGGCTCCGGTTCTCACGACGATCACTGATCCCGTGTCTAACCGTTCGATTGGGCTTTGCTACGGCGCTGCCAGTTGTGACGGCGGTGAATATTACGGATTCTCGAATGCCCCTGAGGGGATGTTGGCCCGTATCGACTACTGGGATGGCACCGGCGGCTCGCCGTCGTTCTCGACGCTGGTCTATGACGGAAGCGGAAGGCTGGTACGCGTCGAGAACCCAAGTGGTACCGCCGATTTTGGTTATGACTCAGCCGGTCGCCTGAGTCAGATCCGCGATCCCCTGGCCAACGCTGCCCTGGCCTACAATCGTCGACCAACTGACTGCCCCAACACAACGCCGAGCACGCCTGAATGCGCTACCGAAGTCCACTATCTACCGAACGGGCTGGTCTCCAAAGTCACCCAGCCGGCGTCCCTTCCGGGTGCAACCCGGCAGACGAGGAGATATGCCTCGGATGTGGTGAATCGCAAGGCATGGGTGAACGTCGACGGTTTCAGCCCGTCGTCGGGTTATGCCAGCAGGGTGGAATGGGACCAACAAGGCCGCATGATCAAACAAGAGGACTCGGTGGGTCGAGTCACCCGCACGATCTGGGACGCCAACATCGATCGGCCGCTGGCCACCATCGACCCGGCTGGCCTGCAGAGTACCGAGGTCTATGACTCCTTCACGAACCTCCTGACCGACAAGTACGGCCCCGCACCCTCGACATGTTTTTCGACGTCCCTGCCATATGCACCGGCCGGCTCCTGTCCCGTCACCGTTCCTCGAACCCAACATCGTTACGACGAAGGGATCAACGCCCTGGCCGCCACGTTGTGGGACAACCCGTACTTTGCCGGGGCACCCAAGAAACACTCGACCGGTCCGGGTGGGACCGGACCGAGCGGACCCGGTTGTGCGCCCGACACGTTGTGCACCCAATGGAACACCCTCCCGGTGACTCCATCTGGTGTGACTCGGCCATCATGTTGTGAGTGGACCACCAACAGCCCTTTCACTTGGAGCATGCGCCTGTCCGGCACCATCACTTTGCCGGTAGCTACCAGATTTAATCTTGCTACAACTCAACACGTCATGGTGTACATCGACGGGGTCCTCAACAGCGACGTGGATGCTCCCGTCGCTAACGAGGACTACTTGGGTAACTATGGCGAATGGTGGGAGGGACCATGGCCTTATCCGCCGATTGTTCCAGCTGGGCAACATCACATACAGATCGACTTCCTCGGTTCGTCCACTACTCTCAACGGGCTGAATTTCTACGGCTGGTCAGGTAGCACATCCCTTCCAAACTCAGCCTTGCACCCCGAATACGGCCTAGAGACAACGACCATTGACCCTGACGGTAAAGTGGCAGTCACCAGTTACAACGGCGCGGGCGGGATCGGCCCCGAGTTGGGCATGCCCACTGCTGTGACCCAAGATCCCGGCGGACTGGCCTTGACAACCACAACGACTTACGAGAGCCCAGCGTCGGGTCGGTGGCTGCGTAAGACGGCCACCATGATGCCCGCGGGAAATGTCACGAACTACACGTACTACTGCGGGCGCCCTGGCACCCCTGATTGTGGAACAGGCCAGTACTCCGGTGCCATCGCCACTGCGTGCGGAGTCACCGCCGGAACCCCTCAGCACGGCCTTGTGGCACAGCAGACCGACCCCGACGCCAGTCCCTCGGTGCCGGGCCGTACCCAGCAGTTTCTCTATGACCTTGTTGGCCGGGTCGTTGGTCGAAGGGTTGGGTCTGTTGCTTCGATCGTCACGGCACCCTGGCAATGCACCACCTACGACAATCGTGGGCGCATAGCGTCCCAGACTTGGCCCATGATTGACGCCGCCACACCTGCCCGGAGCGTTACCTACAACTATCTCATCGGCAACGATCCGCTGACGACGTCCGTGACGGATGCCACCGGCACGATCACCTCCACGGTTGACTTGCTAGGTAGAGTCGTTTCCTATACTGACGCTAATGGACTGACTACCAACTACGGATACGACCAGGTGGGGCGGACGACCACCACGACCACGCC
>JBBSKG010000065.1:0-15278 GCA_038256565.1 Acidimicrobiales bacterium
ACGTCCGGGTCTCGGTTACGGGCAACACGGACCACGTCATCGCGGAACTCTCGGGGATAGGGCTTAGACATCGTGAACATCCTTTCAGCGGTACCCTCTGGTACCACAGGTTAGATGTCACCAGATCGTGCAGCAGTCCCCCTCGATACGGTCGATCGCGCGCGATACTCCATTCGCTGGAAGTGCCTCCTTGGGTTGGCTACAACGACGACTTCGAACACCGTCATCGTCCCAGCCCAGGAGGCATTTTCCGCGGATACGCGGAGCCGTTCAGCCGCTACTCATCGGTGGATCCAGGCTTAGTCCTCGTCATAACGATGGCTACAAGCCAAAATTTTCATCATGTTGAGTACGGGCCGCCTCAACAGCAAGTCGATCAACAAGATCATTCATAGGGTCACCCGAATGTCCTTTTACCCAACGAAAAGTTACGTTTCCGCGACCTCGCACGATTTCGATCAACGGCTCCCACAGGTCTCGATTCGCAACAGGTTCTTTCTTCGAGTTGGTCCAGCCTCGACGCAGCCAGCCTTCCCACCAGCGATCACGGAAACAATTAACTACATAGGTCGAATCGCTAACGATCTCAATCGAGCCATCAATTACCTTCAGAGCTTCAAGTACCGCTGTCAGCTCCATTCGCTGATTGGTCGTATGGCCCGCTGCGCCACTTGCCCACCGTTCTTCTCCCATTGCCCAGGCCCAACCCCCAGGGCCAGGATTGCCAATACAAGCTCCATCAGTGTGAACAATTCGATCGACCATAGTCCGAGGAGCGTATCGGGCAGTGCGAATCCTCCAACAAGGCTCACGGATATCTAGGCGGACACTCTAGTGTTAGTGGCCATGAATGAGAACGGTGCAGCCACCTCCAACTCGAGCAGTCGTCTACCTCGAAATGTTGTGCCGAGGCGTTACGAACTCACTCTCGAACCTGATCTCAACGAGTTGACCTTTCAAGGCAATGAAATCGTCACCATCGAAGTGACGAAACCGACCAAAGAGGTCGTGCTCAACGTTGCAGAGTTAACCATTGATGAGGCCTACCTGGTTGCGTCCGAAGGCGAACGGCTTGAGGTTTCACACGTAATAGACGAAACCCTAGAACGACTCGTATTAACCACAGCAACCACCATCGAACCGGGCATATGGAAAATGCATGTGCGGTTCAAAGGCGAGCTAAACGACAAGCTCAAGGGCTTTTATCGCAGTATCTTCACCGACGATGAAGGCACTGAACACGTAATTGCAACGACACAAATGGAACCAGCAGATGCTCGCCGAGCCTTTCCTTGTTGGGATGAGCCCGACCTAAAGGCCACTTTTGCCATAACCCTTGTGGTGCCAGAAGCGTTGCCAGCATTTTCTAATGGCCCCGAAATCAAATCGGTGCCCCATGACGATGGCCGCAAAGCAGTTACCTTCGCCGAAACCATTGCGATGAGCACCTATCTAGTGGCCTTCATCGTCGGCCCACTTGTTGCAAGCGAACCAGTCGATGTCGACGGCGTTGCATTGCGGGTAATTCATGTACCTGGCAAGAGTCATCTCACACCCTACGCCCTTGAAGTAGGGGCTTTTAGCCTCCGTTGGTTCACCGAGTACTACGGAATTGCCTACCCAGAAACTAAGTGTGATCTCATAGCCATTCCTGATTTCGCCGCTGGCGCAATGGAGAACCTCGGAGCCATTACGTTTCGCGAAACCGCCCTATTGGTCGACCCAGACGCCGTCACGCGTCTCGAACTCGAGCGCGTTGCTGATGTGGTCGCCCATGAACTGGCTCATATGTGGTTTGGTGATCTTGTCACCATGAAGTGGTGGAACGGCTTGTGGCTAAACGAAGCTTTCGCCACCTTCATGGAACTTGCAGCTGTAGATGCCTTCCGGCCCGCTTGGAAACGCTGGGTTTCATTCACCAACGAACGAGCTGCCGCTTTTGCCGTTGACTCTCTAGCAAGTACCCGGCCTATCGAGTTTCCAGTGGAATCACCCGAAGACGCTGAGGGAATGTTCGATGTGCTCACTTATCAAAAGGGTGGGTCAGTTCTTCGCATGCTTGAGCAATATCTGGGCACCGAACAATTTCGTGCTGGCATTCGCTTGTATCTATCTAAACATGCCTACGGCAACGCGGAGACCACTGACCTGTGGGATGCCATCGAAGAAGCAACCGGCGAACCTGTGCGCTCCATCATGGATTCGTGGATATTTCAAGGTGGCTATCCGCTCATCAACGTCGATCGAGACGGACCTATAGCCACCCTCAGCCAACAACGCTTTCGCTTTCTCCCTGATTCAGATGACAAGGCCGAATGGAAAGTGCCCATCATGGTAAAGGCTGACGGGGTTAGCTCACGGATATTGCTTGACTCCAAAACAACCACTGTCGATGTCGGAAATGCCGAAGTCATCATCATCAATGCCGGGGGCCACGGTTTTTACCGCACCCGCTATGCCCCCACGTTGCTCGGCCCACTTGCACAAAACGCTCAGAATGTATTGACCCCTGTAGAACGGGCGATTCTCGTGGACGATACCTGGTCAGCGGTACTTGCAGGCGACGCCCCCGCAGCCGATTTCATGGAACTTGCCAAAGGCTTTACTCACGAGATGGATCGCACCGTATGGGCCACACTCGCCAGCCCACTAGGAGCGATCGAACGGATCGTAGAGACCGGCACGCTCAACCGCTTCCACGTCTTTGTACGTGGGCTCGTTAACCCAGCGCTTCAAAGTCTGGGCTGGGAAGCAAGCCCAGTTGAAGATGAACTCACCCGCCAACTGCGTGGCACTCTTATTGCCACGTTGGGCATTACTGGCGACGATTCCAACGTGCAGCGACAAGCTCGAATCGCACACGATACCTACTTAAATAACCCCGCCAGCATTGACCCAAACGTTGCTGCCGCCTCGTTAGGCGTCGTTGCATCTGTTGGCTCGCTCGACGACTATGAGGCCTTCCTCGACCGTTATCGAACCTCACCATCGCCTCAGGAATCGCTTCGCTACTTACATGCGCTTGGCGGCTTTCCTCAAACCGATCTAGGCGAACGCACACTAAATATGTGCCTTTCCTCAGACATCCGTTCTCAAAATGCACCATTCCTTGTCATGGCTTTGTTAGCAAACCGCGAAGTTGGCCCAACGGCATGGGAATTCGTGAAGGAGCACTGGGATGCCATGTGTGATCGTTACCCTGACAACGCTATTCCTCGCATGCTTGGGGGCGTCGTAGCGCTTTCAACCGAAGAACTTGCAGATGACGTAACGGCGTTCCTCAAAGCTCATCCTGTGCCCCAAGCGACCAAGACTGTAGAACAACATCTTGAACGCCTTCGGGTAAACGTGGCCTTCCGCCTGCGGGAAAGTCGCCGTCTGGCTGCCGCTCTTACTTAATTATCCCTTAAGGGCTCAGTGGATAGGTGACCACGTGCGTGAATTAACAAGATCACCCAAATGACTCGCTGATCTTCGAGAGGAAGCACTTGCCGCCGTACCTGTCTTTTTGTGGGCTGCTGAAGTAACCAGTCTCAGGAACTCGGGTGGCTTCTTTCTTTGCGCCGTCCCATTTCCAACGGCCAATCCACACAACTTCTGAACCGGTCTTGCAGTTCGGGGCCATGGAAATAATTGGCGGGCTAATACCAACATCGAAATTCTCCACCTTGGCTATCCAGTCGTTAACGCCAGCCTTTGTGATGCCCTTACCCTGAGCTTCAAGCGCAGCAACAAGAAGTTTCGCTCCGACCCAATATCCAATAGTCACAGGCGACTCGAAATGATTGAATGTCGCAATCTTGGGGTGATAGCGGGTAATGGCATTGATGTACTCGTCATGTGCCGCAGTCTTGACACGAGGAGCGCCAGTAGGTTGATCGCCTTGCGCACCACCCCAGATGCCATCAATCCAAGGACCAATCTGTGATGCCAATCCACCAATGCTGGTGGCCCAACTACCCCAACCAATGTTGGGACGATACTGCTGGCGCTGTGCTGCCGATGCGCAAAGCACCCAGCCCAATCCCTCGAAATCCCACCAGTCAATGTCTAGCTGTTTCATCTTGAGAACCAGACTCGTACAGTCTGCATCGGTGATATTGAACGGCTCGGCAGCAACCACTTTGGCCCCCTCGTTCTCCCATGCCTCCTTGAGGAATGGGACATAGGGGCCAACGTCAAGAATCTGAGTGTCATAGAGAATGCCAACCTTCATCCCGGGCTTGAAAATTCCTTGAGCTTTAATGCCCGCTATAACTTCTTGAGTCCACAACAACGCGTTACCAACCAGGGGAAATACTGTTGGAAACTTGGGCGAGAACGACAGTGGCGTTACACCAAAGACAAGAGTTGGGATGTTGTTACGAGTCACATAGTCAGCAACCGGGTCGCCAAAGGCAAGGAAAAGCGCCACAACCTTGTCTTGCTCATAGAGCTTGCGAACATTAGCCAACATTTGACCTGTGTCCATACGGTCGTCGTAAGTAACCAGACGGAGTTTCCGCCCGTTCACTCCACCTTTGGCGTTGACTGACTGAAAATAAGAGTCAATTGAACCGAAAGCCTCGTCACCGACAAAGCCTGTAATTCCAGAAAGTGGTCCAGATGCCCCGACGCGAATCTCCGTGTCTGTAACCCCTTCATCAGAAGGGCCGTTGTTACCAGTTGGTTTGGCCTGAGCAGGAGCCTCCGTCGCTACCCCAGAAGGATTACCAGCAGATGGATTAGAAGCGGCCACACCAGGTTTTACGGCTGCTGGCGTCTTCGTCTGAGAAACAGGGGACACAGAGGATACAGGAGAGCCGCCTTCGACAGGTGTCGAAACCGACGGCAAATCTGAAATACCTGAATCATTTGACGAAGAAGCACTAGAAGAACCTGCATTCGACAACGCCGCATTCTCCGTTACGCGCGTACCGCAGGCACCTGCCAACAGTGCCCCCGAAACCAACAGAATCACGCCGAAACGTATACGCATTTTCCCCCCTCTGGGAAGTGGCTCCCAGCCACTTCTCAACCAAGAACGTTTCTAATACACTTAGCTTCTCATACTTATAGAGGTGACAAAAGTCTCATGTATTTCTTTCGTCATTACTCGGCCGCCTTAACGGCTTGGCCGTCCTTGATATCCACGGGGGCCAAGATGACTTGATCTCCGACTTCTAGACCTTCAACCGCAACGTTTACACCATCAGAAGCCAACACCTTTACTTCCTTGACGGTTGTCTTTCCATCACGAACTACGTATGCCTTCACTTTGTTGCCCTCACGAGTTAGGCCACCCATTTTCATGACAGGTGCCGGGCCAACTTGAGACAAGGTGATCGCAACCTCGGCCTTTGTGCCAATACGAAGGACAGCAGCTTCTTCAGGTGCCACAGAAAATTCAGCTTCCAGGGCAAAGGTGACTGTCTCGCCAGAACTAGTACCCACTGGTGAAACCCAGCTCAACGTGGCCGGAAATGCCTTGCCCAAAGAAGTCACGGTGACAACTGCGGGCATGCCAGGCACAAGCCTTGAGATCTTGGCTTCATCAATCGTCACACGGGCACTCCAACCACTGGTGTCATAAACGGTGAAGAGCTTCTGACCCCAAGCAACATCACCCCCCACGGAAATCAGGGGCTGTGGGGCACCTCCGCCCGAACTTCCGGAGAGTCCGCCGAGAACACTATTAATCGCCCCACCCACCTCATCTCCGCCACCAAGGGCACCGAGCAAACCAGTAGAGTCAGGCGCAGTTCCTGCCCCGGTTGAGCCAGCAGAGCCCAGTGCGATCAAACCAGCCTCGGGGGCCCTCAGCTCGAGTGCGGCCTTCTTCTCTGCAGAACTACGCATCATCGATGCAGTGGCTTCTACATAGGTTGCTAAAGCGGTGCTCATGCCACTTGAACTTGCGTTTCCCACGGCTGCCACCGATGACTGAAACCCACCAACAGTCGTGCCGAGAACTTGAACCAAAGACTTCTGGACCTTTTCAAGACTGTCACCCAGGCCACCCAACGAACCTGCCATGCCTGCACGTTGACCACCCAGCAGGCTCAAGACCGAACTGATTGCATCAGTTGGCATCTCATCAGCAGCTGCTGGTGGCAAGGTCAGCAGATCCATCATGTTTTGTATTGCGTTTGCGAACGTAACGATGTCACCTAGACCGGTACTTGCCTCAGTCGCCAGTTTCATGACGGAGTTCATGATTACCTGTGCATCGCCAGTTTCAAGAGCATTCAATGTGGTACCCAAAGACTTCACAAGCTGCTGGACATTGGCAGCGCTCTTAGAAAGATCACCAGAAACCCGCTGGATATCGCCCCGACGACTTAGTAGTACCTGAAGGAAACTAACGACATTTTCAGTGCTGATTCCAGCTAGCTGTGCCTGCACAGAACTAGGCAGTGCGGGCTGTTGAGCTTGAGCCATAACCAAGGAGGTCGCTTGTTCGAGGCCATTTACGTTGTCAGACAACGCAGCGGCCAGAACGCCCAGAGAAGAACCCGTTGCGGGTTGGGCAGGGGCACCTCCGCTCATGGCAGCATCGAACATTTGCTTCTGCGCCAATGCACTCTTGTGAAGCGAAGCGGCCTGATCAGCAGCTCTGTTGGTCGCCTCCGATGCAAGACGAACAATGACGTCGCCTTTTTGAACTTGTTGTCCGTTCGTCACCAAAATTTCTCGAATCGTCCCTGCCGCAGCGCTTGCTACTGGCCATGAGCGGCGTGCGCCCAGGAGTCCACTCGCCTTGACTGCTTCAGTCACTGTGTTCTGCTCTACATCAATCAGAGTGACCTCGGCACGAGTTGCACCTCCACCCTGAGAGAAAGAGGCAACCAATCCGCTAACGAGCAGCAGCGAAACAGAGAAGCGAAGGGCCTTTATTTGTTTGGTTGACATGACAACTCCAGAGTTTGACGAAGATCAATGACGGAATGGACGACGATTACTTTGCTTATAAAACATTGACTATTCATGACGTTGTATTTACTCATGACGCAGCGCCTGAACTGGATCAAGTGCAGCAGCACGGCGGGCGGGCCACACACCCGAAAGCAACCCGGTAGCGGTTGAGACCACAAGAGCGAGCACTACCACCCACGGAGAAACCTGAGCAGGCACAGGCGTTAAAGCCCCAGCCAACCATGCAAGAAACGCTGCAATAGCGAGACCGATCACACCACCAAATGCAGCCGTGACAGTGGCTTCCAGCATGAACTGGAATAGAACCTGATCGGCACGAGCACCAATTGCTCGTCTAATACCGATCTCACGGGTGCGCTCAGTCACCGAAACCAAGGTGACGTTCATGATGCCAACACCGCCAACGATCAGCGACACTCCAGCAATTCCTGCAAGACCGAAAGTGAAGATTGAGAAGAACTTCGAGGCAATACCCAGAAGGTCATCTTGCCCGGCCACCGAGAACTGATCTTGAGGATACTTTTCGGCCAGATGAGCTTTGATAATGGTGCTATAGGCCTTTAGATCCTTTTCCTCAGGAGCCCGCACATATGCAACGTCTAGCGTTGCTCGCTTCACCATTACACCCAACGTCTCGGCTGGCATATAGGTAAGGCCTCCTGCGCCCATGCCTGCAACGGAACCGCCTGTATCTGCGGTCACTCCAATCACAGTAAAGGACATTCCCTTCAGTTGGACTTGATTACCGACTGCGTTCGTGCCAGGGAAAAGTTTCTTTGCAATCTTCTCACTAACAACAAGTACCTTTTCGCCCGCCCGAGCCTCTTCGGGGGTAAAGAAGCGACCATCGCTGATGGCTAGCCCCATGACTTCAGGAGCATTGGGGGTTGAGCCGGTGATATTGAGAAACTCCTGACCAAACTGTGTCACCCCTTGCATTCCTGCAATCTTTGCTCCGCCCACAAGACTTTCAGGCCCAAGTTTTGCGGCAATTTCCTCTAGATCGGTAACGGTTAGTGGAGAAGCTTGCATAAAGCTCAGTTGCAACTGGCCCGAGCCAGGCATGATCAGCAACACATTGGAACCCATGCCTTCAATCTCTGAAGAAACCGCATTGCGCACTCCGGTACCAAGGGCTACCAACAGCACCATCGCCATGACGCCGATAATCACGCCCAAGCTGGTAAACACAGAACGAAGGCCGTTGCTAACAAGGCTGGTGAACGACATGCGCACCACATCACCAACGCGAGTTCCACGTGCAACCGGAGGAAGTGTCCAAGTAGCGAGTCGACCAGCGGTAGCAACGACTGCAAGTGCCCGGTCCGCGACCTCTTGCACTGCTCCATGAACCGGCTCGGTGTTGTGATAACGAGCATGCTCACGCTCTGCATCGAGGCTAAAAGCCTTACCCGAGAGAGTCCCTACAGGCGCAGGCTTATCCATTACCAAAGTCGAGCTAACAACGGGAGCCCCAATTACAGCTGCCACAAGAGGGCGCCCACGAGGACGACGCTGGGGGGTAGATGCGCCAAGGAGTACCCCACCTGCCGTGCTGGGACGACCTTCACGAATGTTGCGTAACACACCATCACGCATGTGAAACTCACGATCGGCATAGCTGGAAACCTCAGGATCATGCGTGATGAGCACAATCGCCACGCCGACCTCACGGTTGAGGTGGGTAAGCAGCCCCATAACCTCGGCACCTGTACGAGAGTCGAGGTTGCCAGTTGGTTCGTCCGCAAGAACGATGGCGGGGCTTCCTGCAATTGCCCGGGCCACAGCTACCCGCTGACGTTGGCCACCAGAAAGCTGGGTGGGAAGGTGATCCATGCGATCTTCCAACCCAACCATGCACAAGGCTTCATAAGCCCGTTCCCTGCGCTCATCGGCTTCAATGCCCCGATAGAGCAGAGGCAACTCAACGTTTGCAATAGCGGTAGAACGAGGAAGCAGGTGGAAAGCTTGAAATACGAAGCCAACCTCACGGTTACGAACCATGGAAATTTCTGCGTCGCTCAACCCCTCGACAGCTTCGCCTCGAAACGCTATTGATCCGTACGTCGGCTGTTCTAACAGGCCCATGACCTGCAAGAGGGTAGATTTGCCTGAACCCGATGGCCCGGTAATGCCTACGAAATCGCCTTGGCGAACTACAAGTGAAACGTCCTTGGCGGCCTCGACTGTGGTGTCACCAATTTCGTGAATCTTCCAAATGTGAGACAACTCGAAAATGGGAGGAGGGGCACCTTCCAAAGATGGAAGATCGATGATCGCTGAGGGGTGCTCTGTAGTTCCCCTTACTTTCATCCAATTCCCCTAACGTCTGATTGTTGGTGTCTCCCAAGTGATTCATGGTCTCTCGTGTCACAAAGAGAACCACAGAGAAGACTAGTGTCCTAGGTCACATTTCTCTACATCGGCCTCTCCCTCCTTGTTTAATTCTCGATAATTTTAAAAATGTCAAGGACAAATCAGACATTCAAGGACATAGGGTTCATACCTCGCTCAAGAGATCAATGGGGAACGGTGCTCTCCCACAATTCTCGGAGTTCGCTGGGTAGGACCGATTTGATGTCAGCGACTTCCTCAGGCACAAGTTCGCGTAATGCAGCGAACACCGATTCCACGATGGCATCGGCCTTCCTAGAGTCAATCATCGCATTCTCAGCAACAGTCAGAACCAGGTCGCCGACCTTGCGAAGAGACGACCCCTGGCGACCACGTCTGCGAGGAATCTCAGCAAGTCTTCGAACATCAGCAGGGAGATGACTCAACAAATGAGAACGCTCACCCTCGGGCAGTATCTCAGCCAAAGTAGATAGAACCGCCCTCACTGATGCACGTTCCGCTTTGCGACTTGCGCCAGCGTTGCGCGCCGCTTCCTCCAAAATTAAAAGTGCCGAGGAAGGTTGCTCGCTCTCTGCAGCTCGCCCGGCGGATGGACGAGCATCACCCACAGGCAAACCAATGTGTAGATAGGACTCGACTCCGAGAACGCCCGAAACCTGACTGACAGCCAGTTCAATAGCCTCCGCATCATCGAGACTGCCCACCTCACCGTGAAGGAGAGCAACGTGATCTTCAACCATGACGTGGACTCGAGGAATATCGAGTCGCTTCTCAAGTGGACCGATCGTCGAACGAATCCGGTCGGCAAGAACATTTCCTTCCACGTTTGGGTCGGGTTGTCCGCCTCTCATTCGATATTGGATGCCCTTAATTTTCCCTCCCCCGTAACGAGACTTACTTCTTAGATCTCGTACAACATCTAAAGCGATCTCATTACTGCGTGTCTTCGGGCGCAACACGGCTGCAGCACCACCGGCTAGTGCAATCAGACCAATCCCACGTATTAACCGTTTTGCTCGATTGCTCATTTCTCTCTCCTTTGTAGGCCGACCTCTCGGTGGCTCATCTCAGTTGCCCCACCTAACACTCGGCGCACAGTTCTTGCCAGTGCCAAAAGTCATTTCCCAAATACGGGACCAATGACCCTGGCGTGGTGAACGCTCCATACGAGAGCGTGAAGATGTCGTTATCAGTATTTGAGGAAAGGTTGAATCATGCGTGCAAGCGTTGGAGACCGACTCGTTATCAAGGGCCACATAGTTGACGAACCCGATCGAGATGCCCAGATCTTAGAAGTGCGTGGATCTGATGGTGAGCCGCCATATTTCGTCCGTTGGGATGATGACGGCCACGAGGGCCTGCTTTTCCCAGGTTCAGATGCTGCTATCGAACATTTTCCAGCACACCCTGATCCTGCTTCTAATGACCACTAAGGACCCGAGACAAAACTAGCTGATCGGTTAAGGCCGCTTCGGCGCTCATTCGTCTATGTGCGGACCAGTGACAAAACTACTTGCGCGGCACTTACATGTTTAACCTTTGTGGTGTATTCACTTTCGGCCTTCGGACGCGCAAGTAGTTTTGTCTCGGGTCCTACGGATGCCTTGGCGACGAGTATCATTAGCGAACATTTGTTCGCTAATGATACTCGACATGCGAGGAGTCTCGATTGGGTGAGGAACATATACCCCCAGCCGACGCGCTCGCGCCCTTTCACCCTGCGGTTCGGGCTTGGTTTGAGCAACGCTTCCCAGAAGGGCCGACTGCTGCCCAGGCTGGAGGGTGGCCAGCTATTGCCTCTGGAAACGACACGCTCATTGCAGCACCAACTGGGTCAGGAAAAACCTTGGCGGGTTTTCTCGTCTGCATCGATCAACTCTTTCGAAATCTCAATGCCACAGACCCGGCCGATAAAGAAATAACTCAGGTCGTCTACGTGTCACCTCTTAAGGCACTAGCCGTCGACATTCACCAAAACCTCGAAATACCACTGGCAGAAATCGCTGTGATCGCCAAAGAACTTGGGCTCGCTATTCCAGAAGTGCGAGTTGGCGTTCGCACAGGCGACACTCCAGCCTCAGCACGGGCATCCATGACACGGCGACCACCCCACATTCTCGTGACCACGCCAGAGTCGCTCTATTTAATGGTCACCGCAGATCGCAGCCGCGAAACCTTACGAGGAGTCCGTACCGTAATCGTCGACGAAATTCATGCTGTCGCTCGTGACAAGCGGGGTTCGCATCTCTCTTTAACCCTTGAACGACTCACCAACCTCTGTCATGAGCCACCAGTACGAATAGGCCTCTCGGCTACACAACGACCAATAAAAACGGTGGCACGCCTACTGGTGGGGTCCGGCCCAAATCGCTCATCTCTCGACGGAACGCCAAAGTGTGTTGTTATTGACGAAGGCCACAAGCGCACTCTCGACCTTGCCATTGAACTTCCCAAAGGTGAGCTCGAAGCAATCGCATCAACAGAACAAACCGCTGAAGTACTTGACCTAATTGCCGAACACGTTCGAGCGCATCAAACCACCTTGGTCTTCGTAAATACCCGTCGTATGGCTGAACGAGTAGCGCACCTGCTAGCCGAACGTCTCGGGCCCGAACAAGTCGCTGCGCATCACGGAAGCCTTGCCAAAGAACGTCGTTTAGAAGTCGAGAACCGACTTCGTGCGGGCGAGTTGTCGGTGCTGGTTGCGACCGCTTCGCTTGAACTAGGTATCGACGTAGGGCCCGTTGAGCTGGTCTGTCAGATCGGCTCACCAAGGAGCCTTGCTACCTTCTTGCAACGTGTTGGACGCTCGGGCCACTCACGAGCTGGCATTCCCAAAGGTCGCCTTTACCCCATGACCCGCGATGAATTGGTTGAATGCGCAGCGCTGTTGCGAGCCATCAATGCTGGACGCCTCGATGCTTTGCACCCTCCGGTAGCTCCGCTTGACATACTCGCCCAACAAATCGTCGCCGCTTGCGCTTGTGATGATTGGAAAGAAGACGACCTCTTTGACCTCATGCGCCAGGCATCGCCTTTTGATGAGCTTTCTCGAAAACATTTCGATGAAATCATCGACCTACTCGCCGTTGGCATCACCACAGGACGAGGGCCTAGAGGTGCCTACCTGCATAGAGATCGAGTCAACGGTGTAGTCAGTGGGCGACGAGGGGCACGCTTAGCTGCCCTCACTTCAGGTGGAGCCATTCCAGAGGTCGCCGACTATCGGGTACTACTAGACCCTGACGACACGTTCATAGGTACCGTCAACGAAGACTGGGCCATCGAGAGCATGGCTGGCGATATCTTCTTGTTGGGCAGCACTTCATGGCGCATAAGAAGAGTCGAGGCTGGTGTTGTTCGCGTCGTCGATGCCCAAGGTGCTCCCCCCTCTGTGCCCTTCTGGTTAGGAGAGGCCCCCGCCCGTACTGCAGAACTATCTGCAGAAGTTTCAGCGTTGCGCTCAGTTGCCAATGACTTTTTGGGCGAAGGCAATCTCGACGGATTGCGCACCTGGCTCAGCACCGAGTGTCTGCTCGATGACAACACTGCCGATCAGCTTGTCTGCTATCTCGCCGCAGCACATGCTGGCTTAGAAGGTTTGGCTACGGCCGACGAGTTGATCATCGAACGTTTCTTTGACGAGACCGGTGGAATGCAACTCGTTGTGCATGCACCGTTAGGTGGACGCATCAACCGGGGGCTCGGTCTCGCTCTTCGCAAAAAGTTCTGCCGAACATTCGACTTCGAATTACAGGCTGCAGCTAATGACGATGCTGTTGTGCTCTCGCTTGGGCCCCAACACAGCTTTCCCCTTGCTGAAGTAGCTCGCTATCTATCGTCTACCACTGTGGCCGACACGCTCGCCCATGCCGTTCTCGACTCGCCTATGTTCACCGCCAGATGGCGTTGGAACCTCAACCGTTCGCTCATCGTGTTGCGACAACGAGGCAGTCGCCGTAACCCTCCAGCCATTCAACGCATGGAGTCTGACGACCTTATGGCTGCTGTGTTTCCGACACTTGCAGCTTGTCAAGAAAACGTTGCGGGGCCCATCGAGATTCCCGACCATCCACTCGTCAACCAAACTGTTCATGACTGTCTTCATGAGGCGATGGACGTTGACGGACTTGTCACATTGGTGCTCGGTATAGAAACCGGTGCAGTTAATGTCCGATTCGTAGAAAGCACCGAACCGTCAGTATTGAGCCATGAGATATTGAGTGGTCGGCCCTATACCTTCCTTGACGGCGCTCCTCTTGAAGAACGACGGACCCGAGCACTGGCACTACCACGCGGTTTACCAGTGGAAGCTCGGGCACTCGGACGACTCGACCCAGAAGCAATCACAGCAGTCCGCTCCGAGGCAATGCCTGACCCTCGTGACCCAGACGAGCTTCACGACTTGCTGACCTCGCTTGTGCTCATGCGGCCCGAGCCAGCATGGCAATCTTGGTTCGATCACCTAGTTGAAAATCGCCGAGCAAGTTTCATCGTTGGGTGGCCTGATGCTGAACCGTCATGGTGCGCTATCGAACGTCGCCCGTTAATCGAGGTGCTGATTAACGAGTTGGCTTACGAGACAGCCTTTCTTCCCGATCACCCAGTTCCTCCAGCCTGTTTGACCGATGTCCCCCCCACACCCGAAGAGGCTGCGCTAGCCGTAGTGCGTGGAAACCTCGACATTTCTGGGCCCATCACGTCTGGTGATTTAGCCTATCGTTGCACCCTGCCACTCGCAGAAGTCTCCGCAGCCCTTGTGGCTCTTGAGGTTGAGGGCGTTGCAATGTCAGGCCGTTTCGACCTGACATTGGTTGACGACAACGGTGAGGTATCTGAGCAGTACTGCGCTCGGCGTCTACTCACACGTATTCATCACAACACTCGTGACCGACTTAGGCGAGAAATCGAACCCGTCAGTGCGCAAGACTTTCTGCGCTTCCTAACGCGCTGGCAACACGTTGCACCCGGGACACAGCTCATCGGACGACGAGGGGTTCTCGCTGTCATCGAACAACTCCAGGGTTTTGAACTTGCCGCAGGGGCTTGGGAAGAGTCCGTCTTGTCTGCGAGAGTAAGTGGATATCGCCGCGAGTGGCTCGACGAACTATGTCTTGCGGGTGAAGTCGCATGGGGGCGATTAACACCACGACCATCATCGCCAGCTACCGATACCGAACTAGAACTTATGCCTGCTGGAGAACGTGGTCGATCGGTTCCATCACAAGCAACCCCAGTCAGCTTTCAACTGCGCAATGATCTCGCCTGGATCTTGTCAGCCCAACGAGGTGGAACCTCGCCTCGCCTTCCTGGCCCCGGCCCTGCAGATGATGTCTTTGTTTGCCTCCGCGACCGCGGAGCCTTATTCCATAACGAGATCGTCGATCTAATTGGTCGACAACCCATTGAGGTAAAAGAAGCCCTCTGGGATCTCGTAACCCGGGGACTCGTGACAGCAGATGGCTTCTCGGCGGTCCGCTCTCTACTCGATAGCAGGTTGCGTCAGAACACCCGTCCACATTCATTTCGTCGAGGCCCTAGGCATGGGTTACGTAGAGGCATGAACCACACACCAGCCAATGTGGGCCGTTGGTCATTGATACCCGAACCTAGAGACGCACACAGCCCAGACGAGTTGGCTGAAGCAGTCGCCGAACAACTCTTGGCCCGCTGGGGGGTGGTATTTCACGATCTGCTAATGCGTGAAACCTTAACCGTGCCATGGCGTGATCTCTTGTGGGCTTTTAGACGTCTAGAAGCGCGAGGGGTAATTCGAGGAGGACGCTTCATCACCGGATTCGTCGGCGAACAATACGCACTACCCGAAGCCGTCGAAGCCCTCCGCCGTACCCGACGACTCGAACCCGACGGCACAACCCTCACCCTCTCCGCCGCCGACCCACTCAATTTGGTAGGCATCGTCACCCCAGGCGCACGAGTCCCATCAGTTCGCTCCAACACCATCACCTATAAAGACGGAGCACGCATAGAACTCAACCCCGACCACC
>JBBSKG010000066.1:0-15167 GCA_038256565.1 Acidimicrobiales bacterium
ACCAACCCCCAAGCAAGTCGCCACGCTCATTGACCAAGTTCGTCGTCTAGGCGTCCCAGCTATTTTTGGTTCGGAAGTATTTCCGAGCCCAGTATTGGAACAGATCGGGAAGGAGGCAGGAGTGCGCTACGTCGATGAACTACGTGATGACGACCTTCCTGGTTCCCCCGGTGCCTCCGAGCATTCATTGATTGGACTTTTGCGCTTCAACTATCTGACCATCACTCAAGCATTGGGTGGCGACGCTTCTGTTCTGAAATCCCTTAGGACCAGAGCAACTGATAAGGCCGCGTATCCACAATGAGGAAGGCCGATGACTTGTTGATCAGCCTTGACCAGATCACATGTGGATATGGCAACGAAGTGGTTTTAGATCGCGTCGACTTTTCTATTGAACGTGCTCAGTTCACCGGAGTAGTGGGACCATCAGGGTCAGGTAAGACAACGCTGTTGCGTGTAGTAACTGGCACCGTTTCACCCGCTGCCGGGTCAGTCTGGCAATCAAATGGCCTGCGGCTTGCTTATGTTCCCCAAGTCGAGACGGTCAATTGGAACTTTCCGGTGACGGTTGGCGAGTGCGTGCTAATGGCCCGCACAACTAGACGCGGCACAACTAGTGAAGGTTCTACTCGTGGAAGTTATGGGCGCTGGGCTCCATGGCCCAGTCGAGACGAACGGAGGCTGGCAGACGAGATGCTTGCTCGTCTCGGTATAGGCGGGCTTGCCGATCGCCATATTCGTGAGCTGTCAGGGGGACAACAGCAACGGATGTTCATTGCCCGAGCACTGTTGGGTGAACCGCAACTCTTGTTGATGGACGAGCCGACATCGGGTGTCGATGTCAAGACCCGTCACGAGATCGTCCACCTGTTGGGCGAACTGAACAGTGAAGGTTTGGCGATCGTTGTGACCACCCATGACCTCAACGGCATGGCGGCGCATCTTCCTCATCTCGTTTGCCTCAATCGCGAAGTGATTGCTGCTGGAACGCCCGGGGAAGTCTTGACGCCAGCAGTTCTTGAACGCACCTACGGGGCACCAATGGAAGTGCTCGAACATGGCGGCATGCCGGTCGTCGTTGACCATTACGGGCGTGACGCTTCTTCTGTAAGGGCCATTGGTAATAGTGGGAAGTCTTCGTGATGCTTGGGTCTTTCATCTCGCAAGTTTTTGGGCCAATGGAGCTTGAGTTCTTTCGCAACGCTCTGATGGTTTCAACGTTGGCTGGAGCGCTGTGCGGTTTGGTTGGTGTCTTTGTAGTTCTAAAAGGCATGAGCGCTATTGGCCATGGCCTCTCACATGCGATTTTCGGCGGCTTTGTTGCAAGCACGTTGTTGGGCATCAACGTTTTGTTGGGCGCTGGAGCATGGGGAGTTGCTTCAGCCTTGATGATCGGCGGTGTGACACGTAGGCGTATCATTGGTTCAGACGCCGCGATTGGTGTCATCACAACGGCATCGTTTGCTCTGGGCCTAGCTCTCATCGCAATGTTTGACCGAACCGCTCGTAATTTTGAGGCAGTTCTATTTGGAAGTGTTTTGGGTGTTTCTTTGGCCGACGTTCTGGTGGTCGCTGCTGTCACGGTGGTGGCAGTCGCCGTGGTGGTGCTGCATTATCGATCGTTGTTGTTTGTTACCTTCGACCCTGAAGTAGCTGAGGTTTCTGGAGTGCCCGGTGCCCGGCTCGAAGCAATCCTCATGTTGGTTCTCGCCGCATCGATTCTCGTCACCATGCAAGTGCTTGGTGTCACCTTGGTTGCAGCGACACTGGTGATTCCCGCAACCGTTGCGCGCATGCTCACGTCGTCGTTCTCACGCATGTTGGTACTTGCCGCACTGATTGGTGCCGGGTCTGGGTTCGTTGGCATGGTGGCGAGCTATCACCTCGACGTTCAATCAGGGCCAGCGATTGTTCTGGTAGGCGCTGGTCTCTTCGCCACCGTTTTTATGATCACAGGCCATCGTGGACGCATGCGAGTTGGCGATCTTGTCTCCGCTCATGGAGGAGCAAATTCTTACCTCAAGGAAGTTCGGCCAGAAGACCTTGCATCTCCTCAATCTCGCCTGGCTGTTCCTCCACAATTCGTTCCGCCAAGTTCAGGGCGCTAACCGTTGAACCCGATTCGAGTTCACGTTTAGCGAGTGGAACCGATCCGTCTAACTGGGTGATCAGGTTTTCAATAAAAGCTCTGTCAAAGGCTGGTCCTGGCGGAGCTGCTTCCAGGTAAGCCATTACTTCAGCCATGCCCGGCTGAGTTGCTGAGCTCTTGGCCAACCCCTTCCAGTCTGTTAGCCATGATTCGAGAAGCTTGGCTTCATCGATATGTACTTGGTTAATAACCGTGGCCAGTTCTTTCACACGTGCATCGCTTGCAAGGCGCTGGCCAAGAGCTGCAAGACCAGCGGTTGCAAGATGACGAGTTCGCAACGCTTGTGCGAAATCAATGTCTGTGGCGTTGACCTTGTCAGGAACTAATTCAAGGTTTGTCGGCGAGTTATCAGCGGCTTTGTTGTTGTCCTGACATGCGCTAAGCAACACGCCAGCGCTCAACAAGATTGCAGTTGTTGGTATTCGGAATGAGATCAAGCGCTCAGCTCTCGGTGTTCGCGTTCGGTGGCTGCGGCTTGAACACTTTTTTCAAGGGCAGCAACAAGGTCGCCCACGGGTGCTGGAGTGATGGGGGTAACGGAAGCAGGCGTGATGTCTTCTCCGGCGGCTTTGCGCTCAATGAGGTCGAGAATTTGTTGTCGATAGGTGTCGCTGTATTGCTCTGGGGCAAACTCCGTAGAGAGCGACTCAATAAGTTGGCGAGCCATTGTGAGTTCACGATCGGAAACACTCAACTCGTCGAGACCGTTAAGTTCGTCGATGATTTCGGTAGGTTGAATTTCATCGGGGTAAACCATTGTCGAGATCAAAAGAACGCCATCTTTAGCCCTCATGGCAGCGAGATACTGCTTGGTGCGAAGCACGAAACGTGCGATGCCAACTTTTTGCTCTTCTTCCATTGCTTTGACTAGAAGTGCATAAGGCTTGCGACCGGTTTCGAGTGGCGCAAGGTAATAGGGCGAGTCGAAGAAGATTGGGTCAATATCGGCGAGATTGACGAATGCATCAAGGTCAATGGTGTGAGTAGCTTCAGGGTCGAGAGCGTCCAATTCAGCGGGTTCCATAATGACGTACTGTCCTGGGTGCAACTCGTAACCCTTGACGATCTGGTCATATGGAACCTCGGTTCCATCGGCTGAAGAGACTCGCTGTTGGCGAACACGAGCACCGGTGCGTGCATCAATTTGGTGAAACTGCACGTTCTTTTTTGACACTGCAGTAAAGAGCTTCACCGGGATGTTCACCAACCCAAAGCTGATTGAACCGTTCCAAATAGCTCGTGGCATGTCCACAGTCTGGCGGCACGAGGCCGATATGTCACGACACCACGCCAGAACAGTGCCGGTTCCCCTCGATGCCCTTTGGCTGTGTTAGGGCAAGCGGAAGAGTCGTGATGCGTTTGCGGTAGATGCTTCTTCTATTACCTCTATGTCGACGCCCTTTGCCTCGGCTACTGCGGCACCCACTAAGGGAACCCATGCCGGGGTGTTAGTACGCCCTCGATGCGGAACGGGTGCAAGGTAAGGAGCGTCGGTCTCGACGGTGAATCGATCGAGAGGACACAACGTTGCAGCTTCACGTACATCGGTCGCACCCTTGAAGCTGACGATGCCACTAAAGCTGAGCATTGCTCCAAGGTCGAGCGCACGCTTAGCTTCAATCGGACCACCGGTGAAGCAGTGAAAGACCGTCCGTTCAGGCACCGTTTCAGCTTCAAGCATGGCGAATGTGTCATCCCACGCCTCGCGGGTATGAATGACTAAGGCCAAATCATGTTGGTGGGCAAGAGCAATCTGAGCAGCGAACATTTCTCGCTGCACATCACGCGGTGAATGTTCGTAGTGATAGTCAAGACCACATTCCCCTACGCCGACGACTTTCGGCTGGGTCAAAAGCTCCGTAATACCTTCTATTCCGCCCTTTGAATCATGAGGGTGTACTCCCGCCGTGGCCCACACGCTGTCATGGCGACTAGCCACTTCGATCGCAGCGATTGACTGAGCAAGGTCTGTTCCAACCGAGATCAGCCGACTAACCCCCGCAGCGTATGCATCAGCGATAACGGTCTCATCGACCCCCTTGTAGGGGATATGACAATGAGCATCAGTCCACATGGGGCCCCAGTGTAAGGGTGTAGATCTGCGCCCTGGCTCTTAGGTTTCGGGGGTTGCCATGCGAGGAAATAAGGGTTTGCCCTTTTCGACGGTGAGTCCGCCTGGGTAGCCGCCCCAGGTCGCTGCTTCAGGAAGGCGCTGTTCGCTTGGACTACCAGGCATGCCGATGCGTCTCCATAACTCAGCGCAGGTTGCTGGCATTGCTGGGGTTGCAAGTATGGAAACAATGCGCAGTACTTCAAGCGCATCACCCATGATCGCGTCTAGCGCAGGTCCAGGCTCAAGCTTCCACGGCTCATTTGTTTCTAGGTAGGCATTCGTGTCTCTAATGAGACGCCATGTTGCCTCAAGCGCATCCGATGGCTGCACGGCTTTCCATGCGCCAGCAGCAGATTCATAAGCAAGAGATGCGAGGGGGCCAAGCGAGCTATTGGGGTCAGGGGCGGGACCAATACCGTCACAGCTTTTGACCACGATGGTGGCAACTCGACTTAGGAGGTTTCCCAAGTTGTTGGCGAGATCAGCGTTGTAGCGAGCAACCATTGCCTCATATGAGAAGTCACCGTCAGGGCCAAAGTTCACATCTCGCAAGAAGTGGTGGCGAAACCCGTCCACCCCAAAATCACGCACCAGATCGGCAGGTGCGATTTTGTTAAGGCCGGTCTTACTCATTTTCTCGCCACCAACCATCAAGAAGCCATGAACATAGACCCGATGGGGTGGGAGTTCGCCTGCGGCCATCAACATTGCAGGCCAGTAAACACAGTGGAATCGCAGAATGTCCTTACCTATTAGGTGGTGAACGTTTGGCCACCATTTATTGAAACTTTCAGGGTCGCTGCTATAGCCAGCAGCGGTCGCATAATTAACGAGGGCGTCGTACCAGACATAGAAAACGTGCTGGTCATCCCAAGGCACGGGCACACCCCAGTTCAGCGATGTTCGTGTGATTGACACATCTTCAAGACCTTGACGGATCAGTCCAATTGCCTCATTTCGTTTTGATTCTGGCTGAATGGCGTCTGGGTTTGCCTCGAGCCACTCCAGAAGTGGTTGGGCGAAATGACTTAGCTTGAAGAAGTAGTTGTCTTCTTCGAAGAGTTCGACTGGTCGGCCATGGATTGGGCAGTTGCCATCGTTTAGGTCGCCTTCGTTGTAGTAGGCCTCGCAGCCAACACAGTAGAGACCCTTGTATGTGCCTTGTTGGACGAAACCATTGTCATAGGCACGCTGTAGCAGAGCCTGGACAGCCTTGTGATGGCGAGGCTCGGTAGTTCGAATGAAGTCATCGTTTGAGATGCCAAGCTCGGCCCAGGCTTCGCTAAAACGCACGCTGGTGCGGTCTGCTTGTTCTTGAGGGGTGAGCCCATTTGACTCAGCGGTGCGTGCAACCTTGAGACCGTGCTCGTCGGTTCCGGTAAGAAAAAGAACGTCGTCACCCAACAGTCGGTGCCAACGGGCGAGCGCATCGGCAGTCACCGTGGTGTAAGCGTGGCCGATGTGTGGTGCATCATTGACGTAGTAAATCGGGGTGGTGACATAAAAGGGCCGAGCCATAAAAGCCAATCTACTGGCCGACGTTCTAAGGCTGGGGCGTTATAGGTATGAACTGACGTCAAGATTTGGTTGCCCAGGTTCAATGTTGCGAATGGGTTACGAAGCCCCTAGGTTGAAGCGGTCATTAAATGGGACGGAGGGCGGAATCCTGTCGTCAAACTTCGAAGCGCGTCGTCGCGCCGGATTCATGGTTGCACTGTTTGCGTCTTTGTTGACCCTGCCGTTAATTTTTCCCCACTCTGCGACGAGTGAGGTTCCAAAAGAGCTGATTTCTGAGAGCGTTGCCAACAAGATCATCAATACCAACGGTGATGGCAAGGGAATGCGTTCGCTTCATGATAAATGGGCAGAGGTCCTCGAAGCCGTTGACGCTACTTCAACGACGACTACGGCGGTTACAACCACGACGACCGTAGCTCCATCAACAACTCCAGCACCTCAGCCGCGCCGTCCTCAAGTCACATTGGTGCCCACGACTACTGTCACCACTGAGCCTCCACCGCCTCCAACATCACAAGGTGGTTTGGCCTCCTGGTACGAGCTAGAGGGCGCACAATCTGGCGTCTGTGCGCATCGAACTCTTCCCTTTGGGACGACGGTGACAGTTGCAGTGGTAAAAACCGGTGCCTCTACGACATGCGTTGTCGGTGATCGGGGTCCTTTTGCTGGCAGCTTGATTATCGATCTCTTCCGTGATGATTTCGCGACTATTGCCCCACTTGGTGCTGGCGTCGTTTCCGTTCATCTCACGTGGTGACCCTTTCGGCCAGTCAAGTGGCCGAACTGATGCAGCGTCACGGACTGCACCCAAGTCGAGCGCTTGGCCAAAACTTTGTCGTCGACCCCAATACGGTTCGCCGAATCGCTCGCCTTGCTGGGGTAGGTGAGGGCGACAAGGTTGTTGAGATTGGTGCAGGTTTAGGCTCTTTAACCCTTGCGCTTCTTGAGACTGGGGCTGAGGTGGTCACAGTTGAGCTTGATCGCTACCTGATTCCGGTCCTTGAGGAGGTGGTTGCGCCACACGGAGCTCGTGTGGTTCAAGGCGATGCGCTGAACCTTGATTGGGCCGCATTGTTGGGCGAACCCCCTTGGGTGCTTGTTGCAAACCTTCCCTACAACGTGGCGACCATGGTTGTTGCAGATTTGCTTGATGAAGTGCCAGCGATTTCGCGAATGTTGGTGATGGTGCAACGTGAAGTGGGCGAACGTATGGCTGCAACCGTGGGCAGCTCGGCCTATGGAGCCTTGTCAGTCAAGATTGCTTATTGGGCGCAAGCGTCTTTAGTCGGACGAGTCCCTTCCACGGTCTTTCTTCCACAGCCCAAGGTTGAATCGTCGCTGGTAGCTATTGAACGCCTTGTTGCTCCCGCAGTTGATCCGAATGAAGTTGACCCTGTGTGGCTGTTCACCCTTGTGCGGGCTGGGTTTGCTCAGCGGCGCAAGATGTTGCGCCGGTCACTCGCCAGCCTTGTTGCACCCGAGGCTTTCGTAGCTGCTGGCATTCGGCCCGAGGCGCGCGCTGAAGAGCTTGATGTCATTGAGTGGGGCAGGCTGGCAGCATGCGCAAAGAAGCCATGAAAACAACGGTGCGGGCTTTGGCCAAACTCACGCTTTCGTTGCGGGTAACGGGTGTGAGGCCAGATGGCTACCACGAGATTGATGCAGAAATGGTCACTCTTGATCTTTCAGATGAGTTGACGTTTGGGACTGGTGATGGCCTCGAAGTAATTGGTGCTGTTGGTCTCCCAGTTCTTGAAGACGATGACAACCTGGTACGTAGGGCGCTTAGAGCAATCGGGCAAAGGGCCCAGGTCCGATTAGTAAAACTCATTCCAGCAGGGGCAGGACTGGGCGGGGGTTCGGCTGATGCTGCCGCAGTACTACGATGGGCTGGTTGTGAGGACCTTGCTATTGCCACTTCTCTTGGTGCAGACGTTCCATTTTGTTTAGTTGGAGGTCGTGCTCGGGTTAGTGGGCTGGGAGAGGTGATCGAACCCCTTCCCCTGGTCGATCGGGTTTTTACTCTTATGACGCCACCGTTTGGAGTTTCGACGGTAGAGGTTTATCGCAAGTGGGATGAACTGGGTGGGCCTCAAAGCGAGGGCCCAAATGATCTTGAGCCAGCCGCCCTGGCCGTGGAGCCTCGTTTAAGGCAGTGGCGTGATCGTCTTGGCGACCTGACAGGTTGTTCGCCTGTATTGGCAGGCAGTGGTTCTACATGGTTCGTAGAGGGTGCTTTTGAGGGCGATGGGCTAGTGGTGACGCGAACCGACCGCCCCTGAGAGGCGGTCGGTCTCGTACGGCTTGTCGATCAGATGATCGAGCCGTCGTTACTTCTTTTTTGCACGTCGCTGGAATCGTGTGCGCTTAAGCATCTTCTTGTGCTTCTTTTTGCGCATTCTTTTCCGGCGTTTTTTAATCAGCGAACCCATGAGGTTCTTGAGGCTATCGGGAGAAGCGGCGAAGAGCGCAACTGGGCTAGCATGGTCAAGTTGTTGGCGGGTAGTTCAGCTGGCAGAACGCCTGATTTTGGATCAGGAGGTCGCAGGTTCGAGCCCTGCCCCGCCAGCCAATAATTAAAATTAAAGTCACTGAGTCTTAAAGTCGCCAAGCCTCTAAGGTAACGATGATGGCTGAACGAACCCTGACCTCGGTGATATTGGCCGCGGGAGTTGGTACTCGCATGCGATCCGAGCGGCCTAAGCCGCTGCATCTTTTGTGCGGCCGCGCAATGCTGTTGCATATTCTCGATGCTGCCGCTGCTTTAGATATGGAACGAGCGGTTGTAGTTGTTGGCCATGGCGCAGAGCGGGTCACCAAGAAGCTCATTGAAAATGGCCCGGGCCATCTCCCCATTGATTTTGTCGAACAGGCAGAACAGCGTGGCACTGGCGACGCTCTCATGGTTGGCCTGACTGCTTTTCCTGATGAGGATGTTGACGATGGCGACCTCTTGGTCCTCCCAGGGGACACCCCGTTGCTTAGTAGTGAAACGCTCGCCCATTTGGTGCAAGCCCACCGCAAGGCCGGTGCCGCAGCGACTCTGTTGACCGCACGCCTTAGTGACCCCACCGGTTATGGCCGGGTCCTCCGTGGGAAGGGAGATCGCATTACTCGCATTGTTGAACAGGCTGATGCGACCCCAGAGGAGGCTCTAATTGATGAAGTGGCAACTTCGGTTTATTGCTTTCGTCGCAGCCTTGTTGCTCCAGCACTTCGACGCCTAAAGCCTGAAAATGCCCAGGGTGAGTATTACCTGACTGACGTTGTAGGGGTCCTTGAAACGGCCGGATACTCCATTGCTTCGTATCTAGTTGAAGATGCCCTTGAAACCGTTGGAGTCAATGATCGTGCACAGTTGGCAGTGGCCGAAGCCGAGTTGCGGCGACGTACTAATCAGCGATGGTTGGGCCTTGGCGTAACGATGGTTGACCCCGATCAGACCTACATTGACGCAACGGTGACTCTGGAACCTGATGTCACGTTGTTTCCAGGCACGATTCTCCAAGGAAATACTCGGGTTGGATCGGGTGCCGAGATTGGACCGAACACCCGTCTGGTCGACTGCTCTGTTGGCAAACAAGCCGTGGTGACCCAAACGGTTGGTGACAGTGCCGAGATCGCAGCGGGCGCAATCGTTGGTCCATTTGCTTTTCTTGGTCCTGGATCAGTGGTGTCTGACGGTGAGGTCACCGGGCCGTTCTACACTGGGGTTTCAACCACATGAGCACTGCCTATCGGCGAGTTCTCTATGTGCAAGAGAACGGAGCGTGAAGTTGGTATGGCCATGGAGCTGATTACTAAGAAGAAGCTTCAATTACTTGGGGGCCGAACCCACCCTGCGTTGGCCGAAGAGATCGCTGCTCATTTAGGCGTTGAGCTCGGCGAGACCAATCTTGTTGACTTCGCTAACTCAGAGATGCGTTGTCGCTTTGGAGAATCGGTCCGTGGCGCTGACGTATTTATTTTGCAGCCGCACTCATCGTCTGACAATCGTTCGGTCAATGATTCACTGATGGAACAGCTCATCATGATTGATGCCGCCAAGCGGGCTTCGGCCAAGCGCATCACGGCGGTATGTCCTTACTACGGGTACTCCCGACAAGACCGAAAGGCTGAGGGTCGAGAGCCCATTACGGCCAAGTTGGTGGCTGATATGTTGCGCATAGCAGGGGCTCACCGAGTCGTGAGTGTCGATCTTCATTCGGGTCAGATCCAAGGTTTTTTCGATGGGCCAGTCGATCACCTCACGGCCATGCCTGTCATTGTGGATTATTTACGAAACAACCTGCATGGGGAGTTGGTGGTGGTTGCGCCCGATGCTGGCCGAGTGAAAGTTGCTGAGCGCATGGCTCAGCATTTGCATGCAGATCTAGCAATCGTGCACAAGCGTCGCCCAAAGGGTATGACCAATGTGGTCGAGGCACGTGACGTTGTCGGTGATGTTGAGGGCCGAGTTTGTGTGTTGGTAGACGACATGATCGATACCGCAGGCACCATCGTCGCTGCTGCCGAGCAACTCAAGGACCACGGCGCTTCTAACGTGTGGGCAGCAGCTACACACGGCGTGTTCTCACACCCCGCTATCGACCGTCTCAAGAACTCGGTAATCGATCGGGTAATCATCACAAACACGCTGCCCCTCCCAGCCGAGAAGCAGATCGACAAGATTGAAGTGCTATCAATCGCTGGTCTCATAGCCGACGCAATAGACGCAGTCTTCGAAGACACCTCGGTGTCAGAAATATTCGGCGGCGACAACCAAACCTAAGAGAGCCTGTCCACGAATTGCCTGGGCGGAGTTTCGACTTTGGCGTCTATCTCGTAGAGTGGGCGTTGTCCTTGAATCTGTTTGTTCGCAGGAGCGCGTCTAATGCCTGAAATGACCCTTGTTGCAGAAACCAATCGTATGTCTGGTAGCCGACCCTCGGGCCGTCTCCGTGCTGAGAATAAGATTCCAGCCGTGGTATACGGGGGTGGTGAGGCACCTATTTCTGTGAGTGTTGTCCGCCGTGACCTTCGCCTTGCTCTCTCTGGTGGTCATGGTTCTCATGCCCTCATCAATCTTGATGTTGGAGGTAGTCACCATCTCGTGATGGTCAAGGAGATGCAGCGCAACCCCGTGCGTAATGAAGTGATTCATGTCGATTTTCTACGGGTGAGCCGAGACGATGTTGTTAATGCTGACGTGACGATCACTCTTGTTGGCGATGCTCATGAAGTGCGCCTAGCTGGTGGCAAGGTCGAACAGCAGCTCTTCAAGCTTGCGCTGAGCGGAAAGCCTGACGACATTCCTGCTGAGGTGGTCGTGGATGTTTCGGAGATGGCTCCTGGTCATATCCTCCGTGTTTCTGAGATGACTTTGCCCAGTGGCGTTACTGCAACGACTCCTGAAGATGAAATTGTCGCTGTCGGAAACATCACCAAACGAGCTGCGACACCTGGTGAAGAGGGTTACGTTGCCGAGGGTGACGAAGAGGGCGGAGCGAGTGACGAAGCCGGTGGCGAAGCCAGCGCTGGCGAAGCCGCTTCGGAGTAGTTGTGGGCCTGCTCGGCCGCGACGATGGCCGAGCGCGTCGGGGCACACCTGCCGATGTATTAGTAATAGGGCTTGGTAATCCTGGTGATACCTATGTCGGTACTCGTCATAATGTCGGGGCTGAGATCGTTGGGGTACTAGCATCCCGTCATGGCGTTAAGTTGGCATCGACCAAATGTCGAGCGCTGGCAGCTGAGGCTCGCATTGGCGATAAACGAGTAGTCCTGGCCTTTCCGCTCACGTTTTACAACGAGGCTGGCAATGCTGTTGTAGCGCTTGCAAAACGGTATGGCATCGAAAGCCCGAGCCAAGTGGTTGTTGTTCACGACGAGCTCGATCTTGAGCCTGGAACTTTCAGGGTAAAGGTCGGCGGTGGTCTTGCTGGAAACAATGGTTTGAAGTCGATCAAATCGCATATGCATTCCGATGACTTTGTGCGGGTGCGCATTGGGGTGGGCAAGCCGCCTGGTAGCAGTCAAGGGGTCGATCACGTTTTGCGTCGCCCTGGAAAGGCCGAACGTGTTGAATTCGATGTAGTTATCGAGAAGGCTGCCGATGCTGTTGAAGCCATAGTCACAGACGGACCTGATGCCGCGATGAATCGGTTCAATTGATCGCCGATAGTCTCGACGTTGCGTGACAGTGCCTGACTCTCTTCTTCCAATGCCTTCTCGTTCTCCGATACTGGGCTCCCTTCCCCCGCTACTGCGTAATGACCCGGCTTTAGCCGCTGTCATGGGAACTTCGCATGCAGTTTTGACGGTCCCTGAACCCGCTCGGGCAATCACTATTGCTGGCTTAACTAATATGTCTGAGCGTCAACCAATCTTGGTGGCTGTTCCGACGACTGCTGAAGCAGAGCGCCTAGTTAATGATCTTGGGGCATTTCTTGGCCCTGAGAAGGTGGAGCTATTTCCTGCGTGGGAGACCTTGCCCTTTGAACGGGTGAGTCCAAGTGTTGAGGCAATGGGCCGACGCCTACGGGTGATGTGGCAATTACGCAGGCTCGACGAACACGGTGCCCGAGTCGTGGTGGCACCTATTAGGGCTCTGGTGCAACGCCTTGGCCCACATGTTGGCGACATTGAACCCGTTGTTGTTCGCCCTGGAGATCAAGTCGAGCCAACTGAATTAGTGGCGAAACTTGTGGGCTATGGCTACATGCGCGAGTACCAAGTTGAACACCGAGGCGAGATATCGGTGCGAGGTTCAATTGTCGACGTCTTTCCATCAACTGCCGATGTGCCAGTACGCATTGACTTGTGGGGCGACGAGGTAGACCGACTCAGTGAGTTTTCGGCTAACGATCAGAGGTCGCGTAGAGACATAACAAGCGTTGAAATTTTCCCATGCCGAGAGCTGTTGGCTACCGAAGATGTGTGTGAACGGGCTCGAAGTTTGGTTTCAGCAGAGCCCTGGGGCGCAGAGCAATGGGAACGCTTGGCCGACGGTCAACTATTTGAAGGAATGGAATCTTGGCTTCCGTGGCTAGGAGAGGGCGAGCGGCTGTTGGTTGATCTGTTGGCTCCAGAAGCTCAGGTCTTGTTAATAGAGCCTCGTCGCATGCGCGACCAGGCAAGTGATTTGTTGGCCGAAGAGGCTGACCTAGCTACTGCGCTCGCTCGTACTTGGGGAGTTGTAGATGCGAGCGAAATGCCGCGTCTGCACTTGCCTTTCGAGCGGTTATTGGCTCACACCAAGGCTCCTGCTTGGACTATCACGAGCGTGGCTGAGGGGCCTGATGTGCCGGTGGTTAAAGCCCAAGGGTTCGATACCACTGGCGGTGGCGGTGAGCGATTGATCACACAGCTTCAAGGCTTGTTGAATACGGGTTACCGAGTTGTCATAGCAGCCGATGGGGCGGGTTCGGCTGATCGCATGGCCTCATCGTTAGGTGACGCGGGGCTACGTCTTACCCTGGACGACGCAGATCTGACTAAGCCTGGCGGCCACGTTGTTGTTGCGTCTCTTGAACGTGGCGTAGTTCTTCCCGATATCAAGCTTGCCGTATTGGGAGAAAGTGACGTCACTGGACGACGGAGGTCTCATCGAGCTGCACGATCTCGGCCAAAGCGTGAGTCTGCGGGTTTTTTTGACACCCTTCAGGCTGGCGATTACGTCGTACATGCTCATCATGGAGTGGCTCGATATGGCGGCATGGTCAAACGCAACATCGGCGGCGTTGATCGTGATTACTTGCTGTTGGAGTACCGAGGCAACGACAAGCTCTACGTTCCTTCCGATCAAATTGATGCAGTGCGCCCCTATACGGGTGGCGATAGTCCAAGTCTTCACAGGCTGGGTGGTTCGGAGTGGCAGAAGGTTTCGAGTCGTGCTCGATCTGAAGCTCAAAAGATCGCCCAAGAGTTGGTGGTCTTGTACCAAAAGCGTATTCATAGCCCCGGTCATGCTTTTGCGCCCGATACGCCGTGGCAAAAAGAGATGGAAGACGCATTCCCATATCAAGAGACCCCTGATCAGTTGTCTGCCATCGTTGAAGTCAAAGCCGATATGGAAGAACCCGTCCCGATGGATCGTCTGATTTGTGGAGACGTTGGTTTTGGCAAGACCGAGGTGGCGTTGCGCGCAACCTTCAAGGCGGTTCAAGATGGCAAGCAGGTGGCGGTTCTCGTGCCTACGACCCTCTTGGCCCAACAGCATGGCCAGACGTTTGCCGATCGTTTTTCTGGCTATCCCGTTCGTGTTGAGGTGCTCAGTCGTTTCCTTACAAATGCACAGGCCCGCAAGGTGGTCGAGGGCGTGATCGATGGAACTGTCGATGTGGTCATTGGCACGCATCGCCTTTTGAGTGGCGATATTTCTTTTAAAAGTCTTGGGCTTTTGATCGTCGATGAAGAGCAACGTTTTGGTGTTACTCATAAAGAAGCCATTAAGCAGTTTAAGGCCGATGTCGATGTGTTGACGCTTACGGCAACGCCGATTCCTCGCACGTTAGAGATGAGCCTTACCGGCATTCGTGACCTTTCGTTGCTGAACACTCCTCCCGCCGATCGCCAACCAATTCTCACCTACGTCGGCGAGCATGATGATCGTGCTATTGCTGAAGCATTACGCCGTGAATTGTTACGTGAGGGTCAAGTGTTTTTTGTTCATAACCGAGTTAAAGACATTGAAGAAGTCGCGGCGGGGCTACGTGAGATGGTGCCCGAGGCCCGTATTTGTGTGGCTCATGGTCAGATGGATGAAGGGACTCTTGAACAGGTTGTTATCGACTTTTGGGAGGGTCGCTATGACGTGTTGGTGTGTACCACCATCATCGAATCGGGCATCGACATGCCAACGGTAAACACGTTGGTGGTAGACCGAGCAGATCGTCTCGGGTTGGGCCAACTTCATCAACTCCGAGGCCGAGTAGGACGTGCCGGTAGTCGTGCATATGCATACCTGTTTCATCCTCGTGATCAAGCTCTTTCTGACGAAGCATATGAGCGGCTCAAAACCATTGGTGAAGCTACCGAGTTGGGGTCGGGCTTTCGCATCGCCATGCGAGATCTTGAGATTCGAGGCGCTGGCAACTTGTTGGGTGAGAGCCAGACTGGTCACATTGCCGCTGTTGGCTATGACCTGTATATGCAGATGGTGAGCGAAGCTGTTTCTGAACTCAAGGGCGAGACAGTTCGTGAATTGGCTGAGGTCAAGATGGAGCTACCTGTCGACGCTTACCTTCCTACTGACTACGTATCAAGGGAAGAGCAGAGACTCGAGGCGTACCGTCGTTTGGCAACGGTTACTTCATTGGCCGAGGTAGGCGACATTTGTGCTGAATGGGAAGACCGCTATGGGCCGGTTCCGCCCCCAGGTGAGGCGTTACTTGCAGTAGCGAGGCT
>JBBSKG010000067.1:0-15013 GCA_038256565.1 Acidimicrobiales bacterium
CTCGGCGGCGATGAGCCTTAGTTACGGCTGGCTCTTCGACACACCAAAAAACCCGGAATATCCGGTCCCAACCACCAATCGGACCTGATGCAAAAGACCTGCCGGTTCACTCTAACCCGAGCCGAACGGAGTACCGAGAGCACAGTGGGCTGGTGAGCCAACCGCCGAAAACACCCCGCAACATCCTGTCGAGATAGGCAATCCACCATGCAACTGCTATCAGGCTCTGGCTACCATCGCCCCGTAGGAACGGCCGATTGGCCCCGCTTGCCGACTAACTTCTACTGCCAACCGGCCGACACTAACGGTAGATCCCTCACACTCTGATAGCAATTTTGGGTATCTTTCGACGTAGAATGGTCTGAGCGTGCAACAACCCGCGAGGATGTCCACCATGCTCTTGCGATTCGCAGTGTCCAACCACAGATCAATTCTCGATTCGGCCGAGCTGTCGATGATCGCGGTAGACGACGACCGCCCTGCAACCCGGGGCTTCGATCGGCTTTCTGAGCGCGTGCTGACCGTTGCAGGTGTCTATGGGCCGAACGCGTCGGGAAAGTCCAATGTCTTGGACGCAATCGCCTGGCTGTCCCGCGCCGTCAGCACCTCGCTCAAGCGGTGGGAAGACTTCATCCCGCGCGATCCGCACCGCTTCGGAAACGGAATGAGTCGGCCATCCACCTTCAGTATCGAATTCATGTCTGGAGGCATTCGCTACGACTACTCACTAGAGGTGAACGATGACTGCATCGTCTACGAAAGCCTGCACAGTTACCCCGAACGCCGCAGGAGACTTCTCTTCGAGCGAGACTTAGATGAGATCGACTTCCGGCGTGGAACGAGCGGACAAGTCGCTATCAGAGAGCTGTTAAGTCCGACGACACTCGCCCTGTCAGCAGCCCTTCGCTATGACGATCCCGACCTCCGGGCAGCAGGGCTAACCATTTCCAGAATTGGCACGCAAGGCCTGCGCAGGCCATCTCGATTTGGTCCTCCGATCGGTGGAGCGATGGGGGGACCGTTCGGATACAGAGGAGTCCTCACGGAGAGATTCTTCGACAACGACCGGCACTCTGGACAAGAGTCCTTGTTCGGCTCGGATGATGTGTACGCGAGTCGCAGCGAAGCTGCCCTAGCGCTTCTGAAGTTCGCCGATCTCGGAATCGATGGGGTCGAGATTGTGGAGGACGACAGTAGTGAAGTTCGGGGCCCTCGGCGACGCGTGCAGCTTATTCACCGGTCAAGCGACGGACCGGTCGCTTTCGAGCTCTTTGACGAATCAGAAGGCACCAGGACGTGGTTCCGCCTGATCGGGCCGGCGCTCGCGGCCCTCGATGCAGGTCAGCTACTGATCTTCGATGAGATCGATGCGAGTCTCCACCCACGGCTGTCAGCGCGCCTGCTCGAACTGTTTCAGGACTCCGCCACCAACCCCAATGGGGCTCAGTTGATCTTCACGACCCACGACACCAGTCTCCTGGGCTGCCTGAATCGTGACGAAGTCTGGCTCACCGAGAAAGACGACAACGGAGCCACAACGATCACTGCTCTCGCCGACTACGGCAGCACCCGCGTGCGGCAGTCACTCAACTTGGAGAAGGCCTACCTCCAAGGGCGGTTCGGTGGCGTACCCGAACTCGACCAGATGGTGCTCAAGCATGCTCTCGGTCTTGCTAACTAATGGCAAGGAACCGAAAACCATCAGGACGTAAGCGACCCCCGCCAACGTCTCTGAGGCGACGATCCGGCTTCCGGCCGCCAAAACGAACCTTCGTCGTGTTCTGCGAGGGCGAGAGAACCGAGCCCGAGTACATCTTTGCACTGAAGCAGGAGCCGGCCGTTCGCGACATCGCAGCAGTTGACATCCGGCTGAACAAGGAAACTGCCGGATCCGTGCCCATGACGCTAGTGCGGGCCGCAACAGATCACCGCCAACGTGCCGACAAGGAGGAAGGGGAGATCGATGAGATCTGGTGCATCTTCGATGTCGAGTGGCCCCAAAATCATCCCGATCTCCCAGAAGCGATCACCCTCGCCCACAACGCTCGCGTGAACCTGGCAATCTCAAATCCATGCTTCGAACTATGGCTGGCGCTGCACTTCCAAGACCAAGCCGCTTGGCTGAAGAACGACGACGCACGCCGGCTTCGACGTGTCCACGATGCGGCGATCGACAAAGGGCTTGACGGTACGCTCTACATGCCGTTGCGACATGCGGCGAAGGACCGCGCCCGTTCCCTCGAGACAAATCATGCTGGCAACGACACGAAGTTCCCTCATGACAACCCATCCTCTGGAATGCACCGTTTCATCCAGGCTGTCGAAAGCAAGTCGAACTAGAGGCCTCAGGGATCCGATCGCTATCACCTACGGCATCAATGTCTGGTTCTGTAATCCACACTCGCCATGGCAACGTGGCCAGATCGAGAACCTGAATCGTCAATGGCGTTACCATCTCGGTCGAAAGTCTCTCAGATCTGGAACGTATACGCCCTCCAATTTAGAAAGAACCTCACACTTCCTCGATATGGGCTTACCAACCACGGCTCGCTACTTGATTCTCGCTGCGCCGACGTAGGCCACTAGGTGCAAGCACGATCGCCTCGGCGGACAACCCTGCCGTCAGCGTCTAGCTCCACGTAAGAGCGGCCTTCCTCAGCGAACTGTTCCACCAGATTAAACCCAGCACGTCGATCAGCGATCCGCTCCGTCCACTCGGCCCGCACCACCGCCTGTTCTTCGGGCGTCATGTCGTCATATGAACGACGCTTTTCTAGTACTTCCATGATGTGGCGCAGCGGTTTCACGGCATGAATTAACTGCCGATTTCGACCTTGCCGACGGGCTCTATTCCGAGATCTAAATAGGTAAGCATCGGCACATAGGGAACTCCGACGCTGGCGAAATATGCAGCGGCTGCATCGCCTCGGTCGACAAGTGACGTTGCGAACACCACGTTGCCCCCTTCTTCAATTACGTGATCGCACGCGTCACGAATCGAACCGCCTGTGGTGATTACATCTTCGACAACCATCACTCGCATGCCAGGAGTAATGCGGGCACCTTCGATTCGTCTATTAGTACCTCGACCCTTAGTTTCCTTGCGGATCAAGAACCACTTGCATCGGGCAGCCTGGGCAATAGCGAAAGTGAACGGGACCGCTCCAAGGACTAGGCCACCAACTGCATCAAACTCAATTCCAGCAGAACTAGCAGCACGACACATCGCCTCGCCAACGTATTCCAAATCTTCAGGATCATCGACCGCCAACTTCCCATCAATGAAGTCCCGACTCATCTCCCCCGATGCAAGCCGGATCGGCTCATCAGTATGAGTAAGTACCTCTGGGTCCATCACCAGCTTACGGATACGCTCGAAATCAATTTGTTCCATTCAAAGTGAGTTTAGACATCACTCTTATGAAACCAGAGGAGCACGCAGCCTCCGCCTGATTGACCTAAGCACTCAATTATGCTGCTTTACCAGCATATATATGAACTTCATCGATGTAATTTGTCCAGTCTTTTGTCCACCAAGAAGCGCTATTTAATGGGCCAAGAACGCTACACACACGGTTGACGAGTAAGACGTGAGGGAGGTGTGCGCCGCTTGTAACAAATGGAACACAATGAGGAAACAGCGACCCGCCACCCTGTATGAATGATTTCTAATACCCCTCATCGCCCGAGCCCGTCTGAATTGATCTCTGTGGTATTTCGACGCGGTGGGCCCCAGCGCACACTTCACCTCACGTGGATTGCATTCTTCTTGTCGTTTGTCGTCTGGTTCAACTTCGCACCATTTGCCACCGACATCGGCAAGCAGTTCGGCCTTGATAAAGGCCAACTCGTCACCCTCGGACTATGCAACCTTGCGCTAACCGTGCCAGCACGACTCATCATCGGCGGCGTCCTTGACCGTTTCGGGCCACGCAAAACCTTCTCGGGAATATTGATATTCGCCCTGTTTCCATGTCTGTTATTCGCCACTGCGCAAAGCTTCACCATGTTGCTAATCAGTCGACTGCTTGTCAGCGTCGTTGGTGCCGGGTTCGTAGTCGGCATTCGCATGGTCGCCGAATGGTTTCCCCCAACCGAAGTGGGAACCGCCGAAGGTGTTTATGGCGGGTGGGGCAACTTTGGTGCTGCCGCTTCGGCAATCGTGTTGCCCATCATTGCTGGCATAGCCGGTGGTGAAGAAGGCTGGCGCTGGGCCGCAGCACTTACCGGAATCGCCGCCGCCTCATATGGCATTGCCTACTCCAAGCTCGTCTCTGACACTCCCGCTGGCGTTCCTTATGCACGAGCCAAGAGTGCTGCCGCCCTTGAAGTCACCAACCACAAGGCGGTATTCGGACTAATGGCCATGTTTGTTCCAGCAGCCGTTGCACTAGGCGTCATCGTTTGGCGGGTACGCAGGGTCGATGTCATCGGAACGACCGCCATGATTATTGGGTTTGGCCTTACGGCACTGTTTCTCATCTACCAAATCAATGCCGTTCGCCGTGTCAATCGCCAGGCTTTGACCGCCACCTATCCAGCCGACCAGCAATATCCGTTCCGCTCGGTCGTGGTGCTTTCGCTCGCCTACTTCTGCACCTTTGGTTCCGAACTGGCCGCCGTGTCTTATCTACCGCAGTTCTTCGAATCAACATGGGGACTATCAACTGCACTTGCGGGTGCTGCGGCCTCGGCGTTTGCCTTCATGAACCTGGTGTCACGCCCCGCAGGAGGATTCATCTCTGACTTAGTACAGAGTCGGAAACGTTGGCTAGCTGTTCTCGTAGGCGGGCTCGGAGTTGGCTATCTCGCTATGTCGACCATGACCAGCGCTTGGCCCGTCGGAGGCGCAATTGCCCTCGTGCTAGTGGCCTCAATATTTGCCCAGGCAGGAAATGGTGCCATCTATGCAATCGTCCCGCTCGTGCGCAAACAAGCTGGAGGTCAGATCGCAGGAATGGCCGGGGCATACGGCAACATCGGCGGCATCGCCTTTCTCTCCACGTTGTTATTCGTAACACCGCGAGGGTTCTTTCTCATCATGGCGGGTGCTTCCACAATCGTGTTGATCTGCTGTCGCTGGTTGGTCGAACCTTCTCGTAACCACGGCTCGGCCGCAAACGTTGCCGACGCCGAACTCGCCACCGAACCAGCCGCTGAACACATAGCACCTGAAGCAATAGCTGTATAAACCCCCACCTCGATAGCAGCTAACCAATCTCATTTGGACCCAGCCATATGGAGCGAAGCTAAACTGATCAACTGAACGGGTACATAGGTACCAGACGCACAGGGGGAAAAATGTCCGACTCATCACAACGCTTCGATGCTGTCATCGTGGGTGCCGGGTTCTCAGGCATGTACATGCTTCACCGCCTCCGTGAACTGGGCTTTTCATGTCGGGTCTTCGAGGCTGGCGACGGAGTTGGCGGCACCTGGTATTGGAACCGTTACCCAGGCGCTCGCTGTGACTCAGAAAGCATGTACTACTCCTATTCGTTCTCGTCTGAACTTGAACAGGAATGGAACTGGACTGAGCGTTACCCTGGGCAACCCGAGATCTTGAGCTACCTAAATCATGTAGCCGACCGCTTCGATCTACGCCGTGACATTCAGTTCGAAACCCGCGTAAACGCTGCTCTATTTAATGAGTCATCTAACGAATGGACCGTCACCACCTCCAACGGTGACACCATCACCTCCACCTTTTGCGTCATGGCCACGGGCTGTCTCTCGGTACCTAATGCACCCAATATCAAGGGTGTTGACGACTTTGAAGGTGCGACCTACCACACCGGTCAATGGCCCCATGAAGGAGTTGACTTCACAGGTAAACGAGTCGCCGTCATTGGCACCGGGTCATCGGCCATTCAAGCAATCCCCCTCGTTGCCGAACAAGCCGAGCAACTCACTGTCTTCCAACGGACTCCGAACTTTATGGTGCCTGCCCACAATGGCCCGCTCGACCCCGAGTTCGAGCGTGATTGGAAGGCCGACTACGCCGAATGGCGGCGCAAGGGCCGTGAATCATTCGGTGGTTTCCCCTACCCTCCCGGCAACCGATCTGCTCTTGAACTAAGCCCCGAAGAACAACTCGACGCTTATGAAGAAGCTTGGAAGATCGGTGGCTTTCGCTTCCTCAGCACGTTCTATGACTTAATAATCAATGAGGAAGCCAATGAGACGGCATCGGAGTTTGTGCGGTCCAAAATCGCTCAAATCGTTAAAGACCCAGAGACCGCACAAAAACTGATGCCGAGGGATTATCCAATTGGCACCAAGCGCTTGGCGCTCGACACTCACTACTTCCAGACCTACAACCGTGACAACGTCACACTGGTCGATATCAAAGCGCACCCAATCGACGCCATCACCACCACTGGCATTCGTACTGATGAATCAGACTATGAGTTCGATGCAATCGTGTTTGCCACTGGCTTTGATGCCATGACGGGTGCACTTACAAAGATCGACATTCGTGGCCGTAGCAATACTGCTTTGCAAGAAAAATGGGAAGCCGGCCCCAAGACCTACCTCGGTCTAGGCATCGCTGGGTTCCCGAACCTATTCACTATCACCGGCCCAGGCAGCCCTTCGGTGCTCAGCAACATGCCGGTGTCGATCGAGCAACACGTCGACTGGATAACCGACTGCCTCGTCTATCTGCGTGACCGCAAGGTTGCCTGCATCGAAGCGACTGCCGAGGCCGAAGAGGCCTGGGTGGCTCACGTCAACGAGGTGGCCGACTTCACCCTATTCCCCAAGGCCAACTCTTGGTATATAGGAGCAAACATTCCGGGCAAACCCCGAGTTTTCATGCCATACCTAGGTGGCGTTGGCCCATATCGAGCCCGCTGCAACGAAATAGCCGCCAACGACTACACCGGGTTCGCCCTTACTTTTTAGCAATTATAGAGTTTGTTTATATATAATCTTCGGGTTACCGGAATTCGTTCCTAGTAGTCTCGAAATTCTGATGCCATACCAGCTCACCAGGGGGAGAACATGAGTAAGGCGGATCCACGTTTTGTAGTAATCGGGGCCGGTATGGCGGGCATTTTAAGCGCCATCAAATTGCGAGAACGTGGTTTTCACGACTTCACGGTCTACGAAAAGGCTGAACGGCTGGGTGGTACATGGCGTGAGAACACCTACCCAGGTGTTGCGTGTGACGTTCCCTCTCATCTTTATCGTTATTCCTTTGCCCCAAATGCCGAATGGAGCACCATCTTTTCACCCGGGGGTGAGATCCTGGCTTACCTGGAAGATGTTGCCCGGCACTACGACGTGTTGAAGTCCATTGAGTTCGGCACCGAGATCGACACCCTGGAGTTCCGTGATGGACGTTGGCACATTGAGACCACAGATGGACGCCATGATAAAGCTGACTATGTAATTGCAGCAACAGGCGTGTTGCACCACCCCTCATATCCAGATATCGAAGGACTCGACACCTTCGAGGGCACCATGTTCCACACCGCTCGGTGGAATCATGACGTCTCTCTAGAGGGAAAGCGTGTTGGCATAGTCGGCACTGGATCGACTGCCGTGCAGGTAGTAACGGCCATTGTCGACAACGTTGGTGAACTCAACCTGTTTCAACGCACACCTCAGTGGGTGCTACCAATGGAAAACACCCCCATCGAAGAAACAGACAAAGAACGCTATCGAGCTGACCCATCGACGATGGCAGATGTAAAGAATGCTCTGGCCCAATCGTTTGAAAACAACTTTGCCAGTGCCGTTGTCGACAAGAACTCGCCCACCTTGGTCATGTTGGAACAGACCTGTCGAGCAAACATCGAAAACCATGTGTCTGACCCCGAACTTCGGGCAAAACTCACTCCCGACTATCGGGCGGCTTGCAAACGACTCATAATTGCGTCTGATTTCTACGAAAAGATTCAGCGGCCAAACGCCAACCTGATAACTGAAGGCATCGAGGCAATCGAGCCCGGCGGCGTGCGGACCAAAGACGGTGAACTCCATGAACTCGATATCTTGGTTCTGGCCACTGGGTTTCGTGTCGATCAGTTCATGCGCCCAATCCAGGTCACCGGACGAAGCGGCATTGCACTTGATGACGTGTGGGCCAAGCGTCCGTCTGCTTATCTGGCTGTTTCTATTCCCGAGTTTCCAAACCTGTTCATGCTCAATGGACCAAACGGACCAGTTGGCAACTTCTCGCTCATCGACGTTGCCGAACTGCAGTTCAACTACATCATGCAACTCGTTGAAGCCGCTCAAACTGCAGGCGACGGAGAGATCTGTGCCACCCATGAGGCTGCTGAGAAGTTCGAGGTCGAACGCACTGAGGCGGCACAAAACACCGTATGGGTTACGGGCTGTCGCAGCTGGTACCTAGACGACCGAGGCGTCCCCGCAGCCTGGCCATGGGGTTTCGACCGCTTCCGCGCCGAGATGGCCGCTCCCAAACTCACCGACTACGAACTCGTCTAAGGTTTCGCAAGGGTAGACACCTCTTACTTCAACACTTGGCCGGACAGCCCATGACCATCGCCGAAGCGCTCGATATGCGAGACGCCAACGCCATTGCTGATATCCCCACTGACCCCGTTGCCGATTTTGAAGGTGCTGCTCACATCTATCAAAGCTGCAGGTCCGCTGGCATTACCCCACGCGGGCTAATCGATTGTTTAATCGCCACAATCACAATCCGCTCAGGATCAACCCTGTTAACAGCCGATCAAGACTTCCAAAAAATGGCAACCATCGTCCCGCTACAACTAGCTAGATAGTGACAACAGAATCCAAGGTTTGCTGGCTAATTTATCCAAGGTTTGCCAGGCCTTTGGAGAACTAGAACCGGTTATCGGGTGGGGTTGTGCGCAAGTTCCTTGAATGGGGTGTCCTTGCCGGGGCCAGGTTCTTTGGGAAGACCGAGCACCCGTTCGCCGATGATATTGCGTTGCACCTGGTCGGTGCCGCCATAGATGGAAGGTGCCGGCGAGAAGAGGGTGATCTCCTGAAGCTCCCCATTGGTCATCGAGTCTGGACCCATCACCGTGGCGTGCGCCCCAAGAATGCGACAACCAACCTCACGAGTAAGAACAATTGTGGCACTGTTGCGAAGCTTGGCCATGTTACCTTCACCACCGGTGGCGGCAGAGCCGGATTTCATCCGACCTATGTGGTAACCAGAGATCTCGATCAATGAATGCAAACGAGCCAGGTCTTGGCGAATCGTGGGGTCATCGATCACACCTTGCTTGCGGGCAAGGTCGATGAGTTGACGCACCCGACCCCGTCCGGCAGCTCCTGCGCCAAGACCCGCTCCTTCTGAGCGGTCACCTGCAAAGTCACCAACCCGACGATCAAGATGGCCGGCAACCGTTCCGGGAATGGCGGCGCTGTAGGCACTCACGTTTCCCCCGCCAATACCGGCACGTTCCACCATCAAGGTGGTGTTGGTCACCTTCCAGCCATCGGTGATTTCGCCGATCATGTTGGCATGCGGTACCCGACCGTTATCGATGAACACCTCGTTGAACATCGCCCGCCCGGTCATCTCCCGCAAGGGTCGTACTTCAACGCCTGGCTGCAGCATGGGGAAGGCGAAATAGGTGAGGCCCTTGTGCTTGGGAAGATCAGGGTTAGAACGGGCAACCAAGATGCCATAGTCGGCATACTGGCCCGTGGAGGTCCAAACCTTTTGGCCGTTGATGATCCACTCATCGCCGTCACGCTCGGCCCTACACTGCAAACCGGCAAGGTCAGACCCGGCGCCTGGCTCGGAGAAGAGCTGGCACCACCCGTGTTGGCCATTGAGCACCTTGGGCACAAACTCGGCGATCAGCTCAGGGGAACCGTGAGCCAAAATGGTGGGCACCGCCAACATCATGCCAATACCAGCAGGCTGGCCCACAATCTTACGCTTAGCAATGGCAGCAGCCAGTCCTGCCGCCTGATCCCGGCTCCACCCTCTGCCCCAAGGTTCGGGCAACATGGGCTGAGTCAAACCCTCATCGGCAAGTAGCTGCCACCACTGGGCCACCGTAAGTTCCGGGTCCCAGTTGGCATCAAGCCAAACCTCAACCTCGGCCTGTGTCGAGTTGGTTGTCATTGCCATGTGGGTCCTCCCCTGTCGTTATTCCTCCTCATGTTTGCATGAGCAAGGGGGGTAACCGCAAAACGGCCCGGGTCAGTCCTCGTCAGAATTCAAATGGCCAGAGAAACAGCCTGACTCAAAAATCGATATCTGCGCCGCCAGTTTCAATAAATTGGGTAGCCAGGGCAGTGTTGCCAGCCCGGTCAAAAATCGTCGTTTGGGGTGTGTGGCGCATATTGACTGCTCCACCCGTCCTGAGTGATCCCCCACCGCTCCTTGTACCAAGGATGACAGTAAGTTCTGTCATGGCTGCATTAAATGACATCGTTGATGGTGTCCCTGTAGAGCCATAGTTGTTAGTCCCACTATTCAAGAGATCTGTGTAGGTTAATAGGTCAGGAAGTAGTTGGACATTAACAGCAGAATTCATCAACTCAATTTGGTCCGCACCAGTCCCAGTACTGCTCCTAAGGCGTACAACAACATTCATAGATGATCCATCCCAGGTAGAAAGGCTGGCAGCGATACTCTGTGGTTCGATGGGCTCAGAATAGGTAATAGTAAAGGTGTCACCTTCCTCGACTCTGCCATTTATTCCAGCATTTGTGGTTCGAAGTCCGTTTACAACTGGCCGAGTGATATCACCGGTGACCGAGAAGTTGGCAGTTACGGTGTTTGCTGGGGTATCGAGATCGGTTGCGGTGACTGAGTAGGTTCTGTCTGCATTTGTCAGGGTCCCGGCGGTGAGGTTCGCTCCGTTTCGGTAGGCATAAGAGACACCGTTTACTATCCACGGTCCACCGGCTGTTGCGAGGGCTACGGCGGTTTGTCCAGCGGTAATAACATTTCCGGCAACAGCAACGTTAGCGGTAACAGTATTAATACCTGTGGCTGGGTTGCCTGAATCTGGACCGACATTTGCATAAATACGGTAGGTCCCAGCACTACGCAAAAAGCCACCTGTCAGCAATTCTGTCTTCTGAAGAATGCTGTCGGGAATCGGGGGTCCTACCCAGTCGGGGTCGGCGGTGAAGCTGTTGGCCGTGTTCGATGTCAAGGCAGTGAAGGCGGCGGTGGTGGACCCCGCGAAAAGAGCAGGCGCGACGGCAATGCAGATACCCAGAAGCTTGAGGGCGCTTTTCGTGCGAGGTTTCATCGCTTACTCGTCTTGGCCTTGCCCTTGCCCTTCCTCTTCTTCTGGGGTTCAGGGTCGTCGGGAATACGCCAGATGGCGGCGATTTCAAGGCCGGCGAAGAAGAGCATGGGTAGGGCTATGAAGCCGACACGTACCATTGGTGACCAGGCCCACCCGAGGACATAGCCCAGCTTGGGTATTCGAAGTACAACTCGTCCGATCTTTCCGTCTGTCCGAATACTCCATGTCTCGCCACTGTTGTTGGCATCGCCTTGCGTGAAGAAAGTGGCATTCCTGCCCTCCACCTTCATGCTTTTCACCCGGTGGGTAACGGTCTTTTTCTTATTATTGGGATCGCCAAAAGTGATGACATCGCCGATCCTGACGTCCATAACAGAAATATTCTGGTCGATCACAATATCGCCGATATCGAGAGCTGGGAGCATGCTGCCGGAAAGAACCACCATGGTCTTGTGCCCTATCAGGGGCGGAGCCGCCAGCAGCACGGCAAGGGCTATGCCGGCGCCAACAATGGCCCATGCGACAACCGTGACCAATGATCGTGGCAACGATTCCTTCTTGAGCGCCGTCTTGGCACAAGCGGATTTTTTTGCGGCATTGCCGGACTGACTTGTCCTGCTTCGAAGGTCGATCTCGTCGGTATCGGCCAGAACCAGGTAGTCATCATCGAAATCGATCTGCGCGGCAAAACGCACCGACAGCGCCTGCTTTTCCTTCTTATTTTCCTTCTTGTCGTAGTGCCCTCGCTTTGTGCCGGCAGGCTCGGTTGCCAGAAGTCCCAGTTCGGCCAAGGCACTGGCATGAACGGCGGCGGCGAGATTGGCTCTTGTCTTGTCCTCGAAACTGGCTCTTGTCTTGTCCTCGAGACTGGCTTCCCCGGTGGTCGTATGAAGCTCAACTTGTTCGGCGGCGGCAACAGGTGAGGTCACCGAAAGCATTTGAGGGTGCTCGGGGACCCCTACGGGAACGGGGGGGATCTGTGTGCCATCACCCAGCAGTTGTCGACGGAGCTCGCGACGTTCCTCGGGTGAAACGCCTGCCAGCATACGATTGAGGCGCTTGCGCTCACGACGAGTCAGGGGAGCACAAGTCAGGGGAGCACGAGCCGGGCGGAGCCCGCCAAAAGCAATGCTGCGCTCTTCTCGCCAATCGGGGGCTGTTTTGCCCCCGGGCCCTTCCGGGCGGAAATCCGGAAGAGCCAAACTCATGTGTTATTGGCCTGCCATGTGAAACCGGCCGTGGCGTTCAACCCCTGTGCGGCAGGATCGTCGATGACCGTAACCACGATTCGATAAACACGAACGGTGGGAGTCACGTTTCCAGGGGCCCAGACCACGGCATCATCAAGACCCGTGGCATAGGTTGTTGGAAATTGGGCAAGTGACGTCGTGCCACCTGAACCCGAGTAGAGGACCGTGCCGGCAATAAAACCCGTGCAACTTCCATCCATGGGAATAGCGCTGGTGTTTGTTCCCTGTGTAACGACTACTTGAAGATAAGTTCCCAACCCGGTGCCGGTAAGAGAGCTGACGTAGAGCTTTACATTGGCAGCCAGTGATCCAGTGTAGGAAACAGAGATACAGTTTGTATTACTGTTTCCGGGTTTTACACCGCTCAGACCGAGCATGGCGACGTTGCTGTCGTTATCGGAGATAATTACGGTGCCGGTCGAAAATGCATTGCCCGTATTGCTTGTAGAGGATGTGAAGGCAGCCCAAGTGCCCATGCCACTCAAGTTGACGGCGAGACCGATGGTCAGGGAGACGAGGGTGACGATTCGTAATCTGCGCATACCCTGTCTCCTTCCTATGTCGAGGATCGTTGTGCGATGAGCTTGATCTCAATGTCGGCTGATTGGCCGGCCAGTTCAGTGAATAGTTCTTTATCATTTTCCATTATCGGTAGTGAGACTGAAACCTTAAGCACTTTGTCCTGGGTGGCCTCAACTCTGATCTTTGGCGGCTCCACAACCAAATTCTCGAGATATCCCTCAAAGATCGTCGAGCCAGGTTCAGTAATCTTGACCATCAGGAATCGGTCAAGACCGTGGTACCTGACACTCGATGTCAGATGAACATCGAGTGTTACTCCCGTAACGTTGTGAAGGGTCAATGACTCCGTGGCCATTGGATCATTTGGCAACATGTTTCCAACAGCCAGGAAAGGTTCCGCCGGGTCGACCCTCAGCTCACCTCCGGGCGTCGCCACCATCGTGACGTTGACCCCAAGATCTTCCGAACCACCCGGCACCCGAAAGCCGGCCAACGTGGCGAGAACAGCGCAAGCGCCGAGGACGAGACCCAGAGGTCTTGTCCACCGGCGCTTGCGCTGTTTCATTCGAGCCATAGTCGGCTTTCTACTTGTTCGCCATCATCAGCTGGCGGTTGCCTTCCAAACCCAATCATGGAGGCCCGTGCTCAAACTCTGCGCAGCGTTGTCGGTAATCTCCGTGCGGAACCGGTAGACAACGAAGTCAGTCGTATCACTCCATGCACCATCATCTGGGGTAATGGCTAGACCATTCGTGTCGTCGAAATGGTCGTTTTGGAAATCACCGAGCGTCCCGGCATCACCGGCGGTGGGAAATAGTGGTCCATAGACAGCAGAGTCCGTTGCATGAGGAGTGAATCCGGTGCCCAAGGTGCAGTCATGTGTGGCCCCTGGGTTTACGGTCTGAGTGCCCTTTGTGATGGTCAGCAGAACGTACTGGCCGAGGGTGACAACCGGGTCCTCCAAATAAAGCTGCCCTGTAGCGGGAAGAGTTCCGTCATAGTCAACGCGTATGCACTTGTCCATGACAGCCCCATTGTAGGCACCGACGTTGAACATGGGTGTGGCAGCATCATCATCGGTCAGGGTGACTGAACCGGCGGTGATGGTGTTCGCATCGTTTCTCGTGGTTGATGTGAACGCTGAGAAGGTTCCGAACCCTGTCAGTGTTCCCACCAGGAGCACAACTGCTCCGGTCAATAGGCCTTTACGAGTCATGGTCATTTGATTCATACTCCTTGTGAGGTTGTGATTGCTTCCATGCTTATGGGGTATTCCCCCATTACTTCGACATGGGCCGTATCTCACTTAAGGTGAATTTTCAAAAATAACTTTAAATATTTTTCTGGGTTCTCAGCCGGTGATCAGGGTAGCTAACGCCCAGAGCGCTGCCAGCGACCCAATCACCATCATGATGACACTTCTGGTCATCGGGGCTTTGTCGAGGTCGCCTTCCTTGCGGCCCTGTTCTGGTGGACGGACCAACGCTGCCAGATTGCCAAGAGCCATTGCAGCTCCAAGGGCTAACACCAATAGGGGGAGTAAGTCTTCACCTAGAAACACCCTTTGAGGCTAACCACCTCACGCCAAAAGGACTTTATTCCCTAAGAACCTAAGATCTAAGGACCACCAAACGTGAGATTTACTCTCAAGTCACTGCCGAGTGCAACCGACACAAAGAGGGTTGGTGGTAGTCGCTCATCACCGACATCGACGGGATAGGGGTGGAGGCTGGTTTCTCCTGCCACTGCATCGCACCTCGGCACCTAATACTTGGGTCCGAGGCCCTCCCTAGCCTCCACTCCTCCCGTCAGGGGACCACCCGCCCTATATTCTCGTTAAAGACCCTTTGACATGTTGGCGAAACGGGTGTGGTGGTCGAGGAACGCAAGACGCACCATGCCGGTTGGCCCAGACCGATGTTTGGTCACTAATACCTCAGCGGTACCTCGATCAGGCGACTCTGAGTTATACAACTCATCTCGATATAAGAACATAACAACGTCGGCATCTTGCTC
>JBBSKG010000068.1:0-14725 GCA_038256565.1 Acidimicrobiales bacterium
CTTTCGGCTTCTTCGGTCTACTCACTTCGTGAGTCTGGATCTGCTTGGGAATACTTCTTGAAACAATCAATCTGGCTTGGTTTGGGGAGCGTAACCATGCTCATTACGTTGAGAGTCGACTATCACCACTGGCGTAAGTTTGCTGCTCCGCTTCTTGGTGTTGGCTTGCTCCTCTTGTTGATTGTTCTTGTACCAGGAGTCGGAATTCGCGTAAACGGTGCAAAGAGTTGGCTTGGTTTTGGTTCCACTTTGCGCATTCAGCCTGCCGAGTTGGTCAAGTTTGCGCTCTTGTTGTTTACCGCAGACCTTCTGGCGCGCAGAGAACATCGCATGAACCAATTTGGCATAACGGTCCGCCCGATATTGGTTGTGCTCGTCGTCGTGTCTGTCTTGATGATGGCTCAGCCCGATTTAGGTTCGACCCTTGTCATGGTGGCGATTGTGTTCGCTGTGTTCTTTGTTGCAGGCGTTCCACTGTCGTCTTTGTCTGGCCTGGGGTTAGTGGCTGGCGTTATAGCTGTGCTCGTAGCGCTATCGGCTGATTATCGAAGCAACAGAATCTTTGCCTTTCTTCATCCCTCAGCCGACCCTGGAGGGGCTGGTTATCAAATCAATCAATCTTTGATGGGCGTTGCGTCGGGACAAATTAATGGCCTTGGTCTTGGTGCCAGCCGGGCGAAATGGGGTTTCTTGCCAAACGCCCATACCGATTTCATCTTTGCGGTAATTAGTGAAGAGCTGGGCTTAGTGGGTTCGCTATTGGTAATAGGCCTCTTTGGAGCTTTCGCATTGTTGGGTATGCGTGCAGCGCTTCGGGCCCCTGATCGTTTTGGCGTACTTATGGCTGGAGGAATAACTGCCTGGATCATTACTCAAGCAATAGTCAATATTGGAGGAGTCGTTGGAATGTTGCCGATTACCGGGTTGACCTTGCCCTTTGTTTCTTACGGTGGGTCTTCGTTGGTCATTTCGATGGCAGCTACTGGAATTCTTTTGAATGTGGCGCGACAGGGGCGAACCGAGGTTGTGTCTCGCGTCGGCTAATCCTGCTAGCTTGCCCAAAGACCAAGATAAGACAATAGAAAGGCGGGGGCCATGGAGCTCTTTACGCAATTTGGAATGTATTTCGCCTCAAGGTGGCTGCACATAATTTCAGGTGTCACCTGGATTGGCTTGCTCTATTACTTCAACTTCGTACAGGTCCCTTCGTTTGGGGCCATGGAGGCCGGGGCTCGCATGGAAGCCATCGATAAGTTGGCTTCTCGTGCCCTGTGGTGGTTCCGCTGGGCTGCGGTTGCAACCGTGGTTACGGGCATTTTGATTCTTGGTTTCCAAGATCCCAACGGATTTAGCCCTGACTATTTGGGAACAATTCAAGGAACCAGCATTCTGACCGGCATCCTTATGGGAATCATCATGTTCCTCAATGTTTGGGGCGTTATTTGGCGTAACCAAAAGATCGTCTTGGCTTCTGCTGCTCAGGTTCTAGCTGGCGGCCAAGCCCTACCAGAGGCCGCAGGTGCTGGAAGAAAGGCGTTATTGGCCTCACGCACTAACACTGTTCTATCTATATCGATGGTCTGGTTTATGACCTTCACGTCACACTTCAGTGGTCTATATACCAATCTCGATGGCACGCTGCCCTATTGGTTGATCGTGTTCGCTATCGTCATCCTCGTTGAGGCGGATGGCCTAGGTTTGCTTGCGGGCGCTGACCCCGGCCCTACCAAGAAGCCACTTGAAACTGTCAAGGGTTCCATAATCAGTGGTTTCGTCCTTTGGGCAATTTTCTACCTACTTTGGGAAGTTCTGTTTTCCCAATAGTGAGGTGGTTGTGAGGTCAGGGTTTGGGCCACCCCACCGACTTATTTGACGGTGAGGGTGGCTTCCATGCCCGAAAGACGATGACCTGGAATGTCGCAGTAGAGCGTGTATTCACCGGCCTCCAGTAACACTTTTCCCTGGTCGGTTTTGTTGCCATTTACCGAAAGCTTGAAGTCGGCCTTATCTTCAATCAGCAAGGTATGAGGAACCATGCCCTTTTCGAGGTACTCGATTAGCACTGACCCTTCAGTGGCAGTGTAAGTCTTGGCATCGAAGGCATTGTCGGTCGCCACGACTACGAGGTCGGCATTGCCGCTAGCGACCGGACCAGCCTTGTCGTCTCCGCCGCTACATGCAGCACCGAGCAGTGCGATAGAGGTGATTGAGCAGGTAATGGAAATGAGGGGGCGTTTCATGGTGCCCACGCTATCTATGCGACCCTCAGACTGCGTAACCAGTTGTTTGAAGGTGTTCTAAGTTTTGCGCAACCCACTCAGATGTACGTTTCAGTCCCTCTTCCAAAGAAACCTGAGGTGCCCAACCCGCCCATTCTCTAGCCCTTGTGTTGTCGCACAACAAGCGCTCTACTTCGCTGCCTGAAGGCCTAATTCGTGACTCGTCGGTGGTGATGGTGGCTGAGCTACCCGTGATCTTTATAAGCAATTCAACAAGGTCACCGATTGATATTTCACTACCTGAGCCAATGTTAACTACTTGACCCAGCGCCTTATCGCATTCGGCTACTGCCATGAATCCTGCTGCTGTGTCTTCTACGTATGTGAAGTCACGAGTGGGGGAAACCGAACCAAGACTTAACTCGGTAGCCCCGTTGTGAAGCTGCGCTAAGATTGTCGAGATGACAGCCCTTGTCGATTGGCGCGGACCATAAGTGTTGAAAGGGCGCACAACAGCGACTGGAAGATCGAAGGCGTGAAAGAACGAGAGTGCCATCATGTCGCCACCGATCTTTGAAGCCGAATATGGCGACTGAGGCTGAAGTGGGTGACTTTCATCTATGGGCACTTGGAGGGCAGTGCCATAAGTCTCGCTTGTGGAGGTATGAACTAAGCGCCCGACGCCGGCTCGACGACAGGCGCTAGCCACATTGTGTGTGCCTGTGACATTGACCTGCACGTAGCTTTCTGGAGCAACGTAGCTGTAGGGAATGCCAATTAGTGCAGCAAGGTGAAAGACCAGGTCGCTGCCTTCGACGGCGGTGAATACTCGCTCGGCATCTCGCACGTCACCTGCCAATACTTCAACGTCTTTATGTAATTCGGGGTCAAGCCAGCCGTGTTTACCGAACGGGTTGTAGTGCACCAGTGCACGGACTTGGGCACCTTGGCGAACCAATCGCTCAACGAGGGTAGAGCCAATAAACCCTTCACCTCCAGTGACAAGCACACGTTGTCCCGTCCAAGCCGTCATGTCTTAATCCTCCTCGCCGGTGGCGAAGTAGAGCAGCACACGTTCAAGTTCAACGGGGCTGCCGATGTCAAAGAATTTTTCGATTATGGGAAACGCCGCCACAGCCATTCCGGCATCGAGCACGGCTTGGACAAGCATTGGCATGTCATAGGCAGTATTGCGTGGAACCAATCGAAGGACCGACGGGTCAAGTACGTACAGGCCTGCGTTGCAACGGCTGTAGAGCTGCGGCTTTTCTTCAAGACCAACAACTTTTTCACCCTCGAGAGTCAATACCCCATATGGAATAGAGGTGCGATGATCGAACGATGCGACTGTAAGGGCGGCACCTTGTTGAGTGTGGAACTCCAAGAGACGTGCCATGTCCAAAGTGGTGACCATGTCGGCGTTGAGCACCAAAAATGGTTCAGTTGGGGCTTCGTTTAGCAGCGATAGCGCTCCAGCGGTGCCGAGCTTCTTGTGTTCATGCAGGTAAGAAATCGTGAGGCCGTAGGCATCACCTGAGCCCAATCGTTCTTCAAAGACCTCGGCCTTGTAGTTGACGGCTAGGTAAACCTGGCTGACTCCTGCTTGGTTCAGCCCCCCGAGCAGCCGCTCGACGATGGTGGTGTTGCCGACGGTTAAAAGCGGTTTGGGAACCCGGTCGGTGAGTGGTTGCAGCCGTTGACCTCGTCCGCCCGCCATGATGACAGCCATGTGACCGAGAGACTTTGGCTGCATTTCATCCGTGGTTAGTTCAGCCCTGGTTCTCATGGCGACCAACACGCCACCATCGACTACGGCAACGGCGTTTACGTGTTGAGCTTCAAGGAGTTTCGAGATCTCATCATCGGCTGCAGACGAAGTGACGATAAGGGGGTCGTGACTCATGATTTCAATCACGGGTACCCCAAGATCAGTGCCTGCTAGAACCACTCGGCGAATATCGCCATCGGTCACTGTGCCAAGGACTGCTCCGTCAACATCAACTATGACAACTACTCCGAGCCCACTGAGATGCATATTTGCAGCTGCATCTCGTGCAGTGTCGTCGCGACGAACTGACCAACTGGGCTCGATGTTTCTAATCGTGGTCATGTTTGGGTCAATTCCAGTACCCAGGCTGCGAGTTCGTCTGCGGCATGAGGACGCGCAATCGTATGGAGACCACGTCGCATTGATAAAAGCGCACTGGGGTTGGCAAGACGTTCGTCGAGGATGAGTCCAACCCTCTCGGGCAGTGCCTCGTGATCACGAATCATGATGGCCCCGCCTTCATCTACAAGCGTTTGGGCGTTCACTGCTTGATGATCATAGGGCGCATGCGGATAGGGGATGAGGATGGCAGGCAGGCCAACGACAGCCAGTTCTGCAATGGTTCCGGCCCCGGCCCTACAGATAGCGAAGTCGGCAGCGGCATAGGCATAGTCCATGCGTTCGATGTAACGAGTGAGTTCAACCACACCCGCTCCGCCATTAGCTTCAAGTTCAGCCGCTACAGCTTCTTCATGTGCTGCACCAGCTTTTAAAAGAATACGAATGTCGCTTCGGTCACGCCAGCGTTGAGCAAGGCCAACCGCAAGTCGATTGAGCGACGCAGCCCCCTGGCTTCCACCGTTGACCATCACCATGATTACGTCGTCCTTCAGTCCAAATGCAGCACGTGCCTCGGCCCTTAAAGCGGAACGGTTAAAGGAACTCAAGGCAGCGTCAAGTGGCATGCCCACAGTGCGGGTTTCCACTCGTGGGGAAAAGGAGCGCTTGGCTTGATGGAAGGCAATGGCCACGTTTGGAGTTATGCGAGCCGCAAGGAGGTTGGCTCTTCCAGGAATTGCCCCAGACTCGTGGATAATTGCCGGCACGCGAGCTGGTTTGGCAGCCAACATGAGCGGAATGCTGGCATATCCACCCATGCCTACAGCTACCGAGGCTTTAGCGTCGCGAAGAATCTTCCATGCTTGTGCGGTAGATCGCACTAGTGCAAGAGGCAGATGAAGCATCGACTGACCAGCAAATGGAACCATGTCAACCAAGGCCAACTCGTATCCAGCATCTGGAATGAGCTTGGTCTCAAGACCTCGAGCAGTTCCCACAAAGAGGAGCTTTGTGTTGGGTTGGGCCCTTTGAAGAGCTGCGGCCAAAGCTAGGCCGGGGTAGATGTGACCGCCGGTTCCACCTGCTGCGATGACGATTGAAGGAGGAGATGCCATGGTTTAGGAAGTCTGGTGTCAGTCTCGGCACTCTGCAAGCGGTACGAGACTGACGAAGTCCCACGAGTAGCATCGTTAGAGATTGTAGGCCCTGCTCACTTAAGCGAGGAAGTACTCATTACCGAATCGATTGATCTCTCTCAACCACGACGCATCCATGTCATTGGCGTCGGAGGTTCGGGCATGAGTGCCATCGCGACTGTGCTTGTTGCTATGGGTCATATCGTTTCAGGTAGCGACATGACCCCATCTCCTGTACTTAAGCGACTGAGAGATTTGGGCATCTTGGTTTCTGAACACCACGAAGCGCTAAACATCGCCGGTGCCGAAATGGTTGTGATGTCTAGTGCAGTTGGTAATAAAAACCCAGAGGTCATTGAGGCACTACAGCGCAAGATTCCGGTGTTGCGCCGAGCTGAGATCTTGGCGGCTATTTGTGCAATACGTCCGACCATTGCGGTTGCTGGCACGCATGGCAAGACCACCACGACCGCACTGCTGGCATTGGCATTAGGTGAAGGCGGCGTGGGTTCGTCTTTCATCATCGGGGGTGAGGTTCACGGCTTAGGTGGGGGAGCGGCATGGGCCAGTGGGGGTAGTGAAGGTTGGTTTGCAGTTGAGGCAGACGAGAGCGATGGAACTTTTCTGGAGTTGTCTGCTGATGCAGTGATTGTGACCAATGTTGAGCCTGATCATCTCGACCACTACGGAAGTTTCGCTGCATTGCGAAAGGCTTTCGGCATATTTTTGGCTGAAGCCACTGGACCTCGGGTGGTGTGTGTTGATGACCCCGTTGCCGCTGAGCTAGCAGCCGAGTTAGCAGCCGAGCTAGAAGCTGGAAATGGGTCAACGCATCCTTGTTTGACCTATGGAACTTGTTTGACTTATGGAACCGCCGAGACGGCATCCTATCGTCTTGTCGATGTTGAGCTAGCTCGTAGCAGTGTCGCATTTACACTTGAAGACACTCTTTCAAATAACACAGCTATCGGGCGGTTTCATGTTCCATTGCCTGGTCTGCATAACGCCCGCAACGCAGCAGGTGCAGCCGTTGCCGCAATTGCTCTTGGCGCATCGGTCGAGTCGGTCACTCGATCACTCGCCAATTTTGCGGGGGTCGCTCGGCGATTTGAGCCAAGAGGTGAGGTTGCCGGCATCAGTTTCATTGATGACTATGCGCACCTACCAACAGAAGTAGCAGCTGCTTTGGCTACTGGCCGAACGGGTGGATGGAAACGAGTCGTTTGTGTGTTTCAGCCACATCGCTATACCCGCACCGAGGCCTTGTCGGGCGATTTCGGATCAGTCTTTGGCGATGCTGACTTGTTGGTAGTGACAGATATTTATTCGGCGGGACAGTCTCCCATTCCAGGAGTAACTTCCAAGCTCATCGTCGATGCCGTGTCTGACTGGGCTCAAAATAACGGGTCTCACTTACGTATTACTTGGGTACCCGACCGAGATGATCTGCGTGCATATCTTGTCGGCGAACTACGAGAGGGCGATCTTTGTCTGACGTTGGGTGCAGGTGACTTGACTACGTTGCCTGACGAGTTAATTGAACTTATTGAGCAAACTCATGACTCGACGGCCCGACAGTCTTGAGGCTTCGCTAAGCGAGGCAGCAATACTTCTTGGAGAGCGGGCTCGTCATAATGAGCCGCTTGGTATTCTCACCACCTATCGAGTTGGTGGTGCCGCTTCGTTATTCATGATGATCGAAGACGCTAAAGACGTTGCTCTCGTGGTGCAGGTGGTTCAGACGTGTGACATTCCTGTTTTGGTCCTCGGTCGAGGATCCAACGTTTTGGTAGCTGATGCTGGGTTCGCAGGTTTGGCAATCATGTTGGGCGAGGTCTACTCCGCCTTGGAGATTGGACCGATGAAAAGTGAGTCTGAGGTTGAGGTGCAAGCTGGTGCTGCGGTCCCCCTGCCTGTGTTGGCTCGTCGCAGTGCCTCAGAGGGTCTTCGCGGTCTGGAATGGGCGGTGGGCGTTCCGGGTTCTGTCGGCGGGGCTGTTCGCATGAATGCCGGAGGTCATGGTTCTGAGATGGCATCGGTGTTACGGCGGGTCCACCTTGTCGATCTTGCCAGCGGCGATGATGTAAACGTGCGTGTCGAAGATCTTCAACTTGGTTATCGCCATTCCAACCTGACAGATACTCAGGTTGTGTTAGGGGCAACTTTTGGGCTGCTCCCGGGCGACGCACAAGAAGCAGGTGAGGAGGTCAGCGAGATTGTTCGTTGGCGTCGGGAGCATCAGCCTGGAGGGCAAAACGCCGGTTCTGTTTTTACTAACCCACCCAATGATTCGGCTGGCCGTTTGATAGAGGCGGCCGGATGTAAGGGCATGCGGATTGGCTCTGCCGAGGTCTCTCGTAAGCACGCAAATTTTATTCAAGCAGATGCAGATGGTTCGGCTGATGACGTGGCTTGTTTGATAACCGAGGTTCGCAAACTCGTTGAACACTCCACCGGTGTCCGGCTAAAACCCGAGCTTCATCCCGTAGGTTTTGATTCAGACGTGATGCAAAAAATGATGGGCCGCTGAGTAAATAGCGCATGGTCCGAAGTTCGATAGACCCCATGAGCGACCCACAAATTTCCATTGACCCCCGCATTGATGCAAGACGGGCTGCGGTCCTTCGCGCTCAAGGTCGTCGTCGTCTTAATTTAATGGCCAGCTTGGTGGTCGTTGGGGCTCTTGTGGCGGTTACCTGGCTGTCTCTTCAATCGCCATTCTTAGACCTCGATCACATCAGGGTTCAACCTTTAGTGAAGGGTAAATCGACCACACATCTTCTGCTTCAAACCGTCGAGCAGGCATCGGGGCTTCGTCGAGGCGAGCCACTTTTCAAGACCGATCTTGCATTCGCTCGCCGAGGTGTTTTGGCCCTTCCTTGGGTTAAAGATGTTGAAGTGACGAAGGAGTGGCCGGGCACTGTAACGCTCAAGGTGAGCGAACGAGTCCCAGTCGCCGGTGTGCGAGCCATCGGGAGTGGTTGGATGCTTGTTGACCAAGAGGGCCACCAACTTGAAGTCATTCCAGACATGGTGCCGGGAGTCGTTCCGGTTGAAGGAACTATGCCCGTTGGAAAGCCTGGGAAGATTGTGGAGTCTGACGGGTTGGCCGCTTTAGCTCTTGTAGAGGCTTTAGATCCAACCCTTCGGGCGAGCGTTATGCGTGTGGTCTTTTCAGAAGGCCCTTCTTTGGTAGCGGTATTACGCCCAGGGGAGGGTGGAGAAGAGGTAGAGGTTCGCTTCGGAAGTCCCGTTGACTTGAAGATGAAAGCAGTCGATTTGAGCACCATCTTGGCCAACGTCGACATTAGAGATATTGCCGTTCTCGACGTCCGAGTTCCAGGTACTCCAGCAGTCATTCGTGGACGCTAAAAGAATGTCTTGACCCCAACCTGATCTTGAGGCTATCTTAGTGAACCACTACGAGAGCTTTACATAACTCTAAACCTATACTAGAGGTAGAGGTCACAAACCCCCGAGGAGTAGTCATGGTCGGTAACCCACAAAATTATCTTGCAGTAATAAAAGTTGTTGGTATTGGCGGCGGTGGCGTAAATGCAGTTAACCGCATGATCGATGCTGGCCTCAAGGGCGTTGAGTTCATTGGTATTAACACCGATGCTCAGGCGCTTTTGATGAGCGATGCTGAGTTAAAGCTCGACATCGGCCAAGAAGTCACTCGGGGCCTGGGTGCCGGGAGTGATCCAGAAGTTGGACGTATGGCTGCTGAAGATCATCGAGCAGAAATCGAAGCCGCTCTTCAGGGTGCCGACATGGTCTTTATTACTGCTGGCAAGGGTGGCGGCACGGGAACCGGTGGTGCCCCCGTTGTCGCTGAGATCGCCAAGAGCATCGGTGCCCTAACCATCGGCGTGGTTACCCGTCCATTCGCGTTTGAAGGTCGTCGCCGTTCCGTGCAGGCAGACCATGGCATTCAAGAACTCAAGGACAAGGTCGACACCTTGATCGTCATTCCAAACGATCGGCTGCTCACCGTGTCTAATGAAAAGACATCGATGCTTAATGCCTTCAAGGCAGCGGACGAGGTTCTGCTTCAGGGCGTACAGGGCATTACCGAACTCATTACAACGCCTGGCTTGATCAACACTGACTTTGCCGACGTGAAAATGATTCTTACCAATGCTGGCTCTGCGCTCATGGGCATCGGTAACGGTTCTGGCGAGGGTCGATCTGTTAATGCTGCTCGGGCCGCAATTTCAAGCCCGCTACTCGAATCTTCAATCGAGGGTGCTCGCGGCATCTTGTTGTCGATCACAGGTGGGAGCGACATGGGTCTTTTCGAGGTCAATGAAGCCGCTGAGATCATTCATGGAGTTGCACACCCCGATGCGAACATTATTTTCGGTGCCGTGATCGACGATTCCATGGGTGACGAAGTACGTGTCACGGTTATCGCCGCCGGTTTCGACCGTTGGGACGAGGGTCGTGGTCGTTCATCAAGCAAGGGTGAGTCTGATGTTCTCGACCTCACCAGCGAAGATGATCTCTTTGCCGCAGGTCTTGATCTCGGCGACGACGAGTTCGACGTTCCTTCTTTCCTTAAGTAAAGCCCGACGAATAAGTGAGGCCATTGGTTGGTCACTTCCGCTTTACCGATTGCGATGATGGAGATCTGGCAATTCGTACTGTGGGAGTTGAACAACGCCGAACTCGTGTGGTTGATCTTCCATGGACATGGCTGAACCAGGTCCATGGAAGTGCGGTGGTAGTCGTTAACCACCCGGGCGACCATGTTGGAGCAAATGCCGATGCGGCAGTGACTACAAGTGCCGGAATAGCGCTGGCCGTTCAGACGGCCGACTGTGCCCCCATAGCTTTGGTTGGTAGCGGATCGGTTGGCGTCGTCCATGCGGGGTGGCGGGGCCTTGTTGAAGGAATCGTAGAGAACACCGTTAGCGCCTTGAGCGGGATAAGCAGCGGACCCCTGCAAGCGGTCTTAGGGCCATGCATTCACGCTGAATGCTACGAATTTGGTGATCATGATCTCGAAAAATTAGTTCGCCATTTTGGCGACGAAATTCGTGGTGAAACAAGATCTGGAACTCAATCTCTCAATCTTCCAGTTGCAGTGAAGATCGCATTGGTTCGTTCTGGCGTAGAGACGATCGACGACGTCAGTTCTTGCACAGCCTGTTCGTCTCGGCATTGGTCATATAGGGCAAGAGGTGACTCGAAGCGTCACGCTGTTGTCGCATGGCTTGAGCAACCCAGCAATGATGACCGAGGGTCCTGACTATGTCTGCCGGGTTTGATGATGAGGTGTCAGAGGCCGATATATCAGAGGCCGATCTCTTAGCTATCGGTGAGCGACTGCAGGTAGTGCGTGATCGAATCGTCGCTGCAGGTGGAGATCTTGCAAGGGTCAAGATCGTCGCGGTAACTAAAGGTTTCGGACCACAAGTTGTTAAGGCAGCTCAGCGTCTCGGCCTTTATGACATGGGTGAGAGCTATGCCCAGGAGCTTTTGCAAAAGGCTGCCCAGGTTGAAGTCTCGGTGGGGGAGATCGAGAAAGATTCGTTATTGCCAATGTGGCATTTCATCGGTCGATTGCAATCAAACAAAGTGAGACTCGTGGCGCCACTAGTGTCGATGTGGCAAAGCATTGACCGTGAAAGCGTTATCGCCGAAGTAACTCGTAGGACTCTTGGCGCAAAGGTGTTGATTGAGGTGAACGTGAGTGGTGAAACGAGCAAGGGCGGTTGCCCACCACGTGATGCATTGGCTTTAGTCGATAGAGCCCGAGAATCAGGTCTTGATGTAGCTGGCTTGATGGCCATTGGTGCTCGCGGTTCAGATGAGGTGGTGCGCTCTGGTTTTCGTTTGTTGGCCAACTTGGCCGATGATGGGGGACTAGTCGAGCGGTCAATGGGTATGAGCGGCGACTACGAAGTTGCGGTTCAAGAGGGTGCCACGATGGTGCGTCTCGGTCAGGTGTTATTTGGTCCGCGCACCGGTCCCCGCAATGAACATCAAGAAATGCGACACTAGGACCGCACGAAGGAGACTTGCGAATGTCATCGATGTGGCGAAAAGCGATGCTGTACCTTGGGCTTGGTCCCGACGAAGAGTATGAGTACGACGATTCAGGTTATGACGCGGTCTATGAAGGCAATGACATGGGAGCGGCACCTGCCGTGGCTTCTCAGCGGCACTTCACCACGTCAGAGCCAGCGATGCCGCCGACTTCGGTGGGTTCGGTAAGGCCGCTCACTCGTGAGCCATACCAACCAGGCGGATCAGTGACGTTCACCACAGGTTCTGGCAATGAGGCAAGAAGCTCAGGAACAGTCCGCCCCATGGCAGCACCTATACACATCAAGCCTCATACGGTTAGTCCAGATTCTTTTAATGAGGTGCAACAGATTGCTGACAGGTTTATTGCGGGAACGCCCGTCATTATGAATCTACAGGGAGTCGATCGTGATTTGTCACGTCGTTTTGTCGATTTCGCTAGTGGCATGTGTTATGGACTGAGCGGCCAGATGGAACGAGTGACCAACCAGGTATATTTGTTGACGCCTTCAAACGTTGAAGTTTCGGCAGAAGATCGCCGAAACTTGCAGGAGCGGAACCCCTAAAGGCGCAACGGATTAGGTGCGCCTTGTGTGTGCCAAAGATTCAGGACCTGTATTTAATTGAGCACAGCTTATGGGCGGATGCTCCTAACCCACTAGGTTGAATCTCATGGTTCGAATTCTTTGCACACTGACGGACATTTTTATTATCTGCATGTTCATACGCATTATCTTGAGTTGGTTCCCGCTCGAGTCTGGTGGCATCGCAGCTCAGGCAGCATCAGTGCTTTATAACGTCACCGAGCCCGTGCTTGGTCCTATACGTCGTATGTTGCCCCCCGTTGGTGTTGGTGGCATGGGGTTCGATCTCTCTCCGATGATTGTGTTGTTGCTATTGAACTTTCTGGTGAAGCCTCTGATCGGTTGCTGATGACGACATTCGTGCCCTTCTGCGCCGCGGCTGGTTAAGATCACGTTTATGGACGTCTCGCCGCAGCTTCTTCGTGAAGTCGAATTTCGTGAACAGTGGCGTGGTTATAGCCCTGACGAAGTTGATGAGTTTCTTGAACGCCTCGCCGTTGCAGTTGAGGGTCTTCAAGCCCAATTGCGTGAGACTATGCGTCGCTTAGATGTGGCTGAACGTAGATCTGGTGAACGTGAGGACAGTGGTGATGAGCTGCGTCGAACGTTAGTTCTGGCTCAACGCACTGCCGACGCTGCAGTTGAAGAAGCGCATCATCAGGCAAACGATGTACTTGGAGATGCTCAAGAGCGCGCTGAGAACATGATTGAAGAAGCCCATCTTCACGTTGAAGAAGTGCTTGGTGCTCTCGTGGGGCATCGTGCCATGCTTGAAGAAGATGTTGAGGGCCTGAATGTTTATGTGGCCCAATATCGCAAGCGATTGCAGCGTGAGCTTCGCGAGGGCCTGAGCTGGCTGGAGCGTTCTGGTCGTCTTGAGGCTGGGCCTCAACCTGAGCTAAGTGATCTTTCGGCTCTACCGTTGCCCAAAGTAGGCCAACAAGTGACGGCGATGGATGTTGATGGTGAGAGTGAAGTCCGACCCATAATTCCTCCGGTAGCTGCTGAAGAACAGGTTCTTCGTTTCGATGACACGACTGTTTATGACATGTCTAATCAGGGTTTGCCAGAACAGGACCAGTTGTCTCAAGACCTGTTGGATCAAGGCCCGGCAACGTATGACAGGGATATGCACGACACGGGACCTCACGAAATCTTGCTCGACGGTCCTGGCGGGGTTTCAGAACCATATGAGGCTGGATCTGCAGGTGGAACAGACGGTCAAGACCCATTTCTCGCTGAATTACGACGTGCAGTAACCGAAGCCGAGCCGCTTGGGCCTCGTGACCAAGAGACAAGAGACGATGGGAGCGACTTCCTTAGTGGAGATCTTTATGACGAAGGATTTTCTTCGAGATTTCGTCGACGTCGCTCGTGAAATGGCTATTTTGACCGACCTTTAAACGATGAAGTCATTGAAATGCAGGTAGGAAAGCTTGTGATTGTCTAGGCTGACCGCTATTAAGGTGCTCCTAGGTGGGTACCCAATTGAATCTCAGGGATAAGGTGACGTTTCCGTGCTCGTATTAGTTAGTTTCGCTCTTGTGCTTCTGGCATTGATGCTCCTCATATTCGGTGTGTTGAGTAGTGATGGATTGGGGATGATTTACATCTCCATAATCTGCAGCCTCGGGGCAGCCGTAGTGTTGTACATAGCGACTCGTCCTAAATCAACCAAGCCTGGGGCCAAGCCAGTCGCAAGTGGTCTGGCTCCTCCACTCGATACGCCGGGGCGAATCGATTCTGCTGTTACGAGCTCTGGTGGTTCTGACACGATGACGATGGCCACCGTGGGGCCAATAACAGCTTCGTCACCAGTCATTGAATTGCCAGCATCCGATCCTGAAGATCAGCCATTTTTCCCTATAGCTGACTATGACGATCTTACGATCTCCGAGATTCTTCCATTGCTTAAAGAACTCTATGATGATGAGCTTGAAGCGGTTGAGGCTCACGAAAGTCTGACTAAGGAACGACTTGCGATCATGACCGCGATCAGCGACGTGCGGAGTCGTTTGGCTACGACTGATCAAGATTTGACCTTCTCGGAGATGACAGCAATGGGTGCCGTTGCTCCAGAGGACAAGGTTCCTTCGCTGACCGTTCCAAGTGGATGGGAGAACGAGGTAGCGGGAGAAGAGTACGAAGACGAAGAGGATTACGAAGAAGAAGAGTATGAAGATGAAGATGAAGATGAAGATGAAGATGAATGGGCTGAGCCAACAGGCATAGAGCAGTACGAAGATCTTCCAGTTTCTGAGATTCGTGAACTCCTCAGTCGTCTCGACGAAGATGATCTTTTCCGGTTAAGAGACGTAGAAGAGGAAGGCCGAGGACGACGATCGGTTCTCGATGCCATAGATCGAGAGCTTGCTCTATTTCAGCCAGAGGCCCCAGCACGTAAGGCTGTGGCAAAGAAGGCCCCAGCACGTAAGGCTGTCGCGAAGAAGGCCCCAGCACGTAAGGCCGCACCGGTCAAAAAGGCCCCCACACGTAAGGCTGTAGCCAAGAAGGCTCCTGCACGTAGGCCAGCGGCTCCGGTTCGTAAGGCTGTAGCCAAGAAGGCTCCTGCACGTAGGCCAGCGGCTCCGGTTCGTAAGGCTGTAGCCAAGAAGGCTCCTGCACGTAGGCCAGCGGCTCCGGTTC
>JBBSKG010000069.1:0-14449 GCA_038256565.1 Acidimicrobiales bacterium
TGTCGCGGCGCGGCTGGCTCCAATCTCAGTGAGCATCTCGATGCGCTCCTCGTGCTCCTGCTTTCGTTGCCGCAACTCATCGACGGTGTAGCGGTCGATGACGCCATCAGCGTCAGAGCCCATCATCGAGTCACCGGCGACCTCGTGCTCTCCATGTTTGACGAAACCGCTGAAACACACGGGTATCCGGCCTCAGTCCTGACAGACAACGGCATGGTCTACACCACCCGATTCGCTGGCTACCGAGGAGGACGCAACGCCCTCGAAACCCGACTTGTCACCCTTGGGGTCGATCAGAAACACTCTCGCCCGAACCACCCCACTACCTGCGGGAAAGTCGAACGCTTCCACCAAACCATGAAGAAATGGCTGTCGGCCCAGTCGCCACAACCCAACACCATCGAACAACTCCAGACACTGATCGACGTCTTTGTCGATGAATACAACCACCGACGACCACACCGATCGCTTGCTCGGGCCACCCCAGCCGTCGCCTACTCCCAGCTCCCAAAGACCGGGCCCAAAGGATCCAAGACTGGACCTCACTACCGAGTCCGACGTGACCGAATCGACCAAACCGGAGCCGTCTCAATCCGCCGCGCTGGCCGGATGCACCACATCTCCATCGGCCGTCAACACAAAGGCGTCCCCGTCATTCTCCTGATCGACGACCTCAATATTCGAGTCATCAACACCGATACCGGAGAACTCCTCAGAACCCTCACACTCAACCCCAACATCGGCTACCAGCCCCGCTTCAAAAGCAACGAAACCCCCGAACCGGGGGTTCAGGGGTTTCCGATGTCTTGAGACATCACAAGTGTGTCGGAGGGGGGACTTGAACCCCCACGTCCTTTCGAACACTAGCCCCTCAAGCTCGCGCGTCGGCCTATTCCGCCACTCCGACGTGGTTACTGGTGAAGCTGGCAACTGTAGCGCGCCAGCACGATTACCTCTTACCTAGTTTTGTAGGCGCAGAGCCAACAGAACTGTGCTGAAAGAAAAGACGATTGCTACCACTACGGTGATGCGGTCGAGGTTGCGTTCCATGACCGTCGAACCCGCGGCGGCACTACCTACGCCACCGCCCAACATGTCTGAAAGCCCGCCACCACGGCCGCTGTGCAAAAGCACCAACAACAAGAGCAGTAACGACACAATCACATGCACCACAACAATGGCGACGGTTAACACAAGAACGCTCCTTCAGGCATCGAGCCTTTGTCTAAATCAGCTCCTTGAGGTTATCAGGGAGGGGCGCATCATCAAGGAAGCTAGCCCGCCTGATATTGCACAAGGCGAGCGAATTCGTCAGCATCGAGCGAAGCCCCGCCGACCAGGGCTCCATCAATATCAGCCTCGGCCATAAGTTCAACGATGTTGCTTGGTTTGACCGAGCCTCCATATTGCACCCGCAAACCCTCTCCTGCCGCTGCCCCAAAGCTGGACGCAACCGCCTGGCGAATCGCCGCACACACCGCTTGCGCATCGCCAGATGATGCATTGCGACCCGTCCCGATTGCCCAGATGGGCTCATAGGCAATCACCAACTTGGCCACTTGTTCAGCCGACACCTTCGCCAACCCAGCAGCCACTTGGCTACGCACTCGTTCTTCGGTCGACCCTGCCTCACGTTCTTCGAGCGACTCGCCTACACACAAAATTGGAGTCATCTCATTGGCCAATATGGCTCGCACCTTGGCGTTGACCATCTCGTCGGTCTCGCCAAATAACGTGCGGCGCTCGGAATGTCCGGCTATCACGTAACTCACGTTCAGCTTGGCCAACATTGCTGGACTGACCTCGCCAGTGAACGCTCCCTTTTCTTCCCAGTGACAGTGCTGGGCCCCCAAGGCAATAGGAATCTTGTCTGACTCCAACACTGTTTGCACCGAACGCAAATCAGTAAACGGCGGATGCACCGACACATCGACGGTCTTGTAATCATCTTTCGACAAACGATACGACAGCTTTTGCACCATTTGAATGGCATCGAAATGGTTGTGATGCATTTTCCAATTACCACTGATCAGCGGCATGCGACCTGTTGAGGCCATAAGGGTAGTCCTTTACTTGACAGGGGCTTGGCGCAAGGCGGCCAAGCCCGGGAGGTCACCTTTTTCCAATAGTTCAAGCGATGCGCCCCCGCCAGTAGAAACGTGATCTACCTCTTTGGCCAATCCGAATTGCGCAATAGCCGCTGCACTATCGCCGCCACCCACAACAGTGAAGCCACGAGAATCAGCAACGGCTTGAGCTACAGCCCGAGTGCCCGCAGCAAAGCGAGGGTCTTCAAACACGCCCATAGGTCCATTCCACAACACGGAACGGGCTTCAAGCACTGCATCAGAAAATGCAGCGGCAGTGCCGGGGCCAATGTCTAGGCCCTTCCACCCATCGGGCACAGACCCACCAAGTTGGCCCACCTCTCCCCCTGCGGCTGGGTCGCCAATCACACCGTCAGGCGACAGAGCGACAAGATCATGGGGAATCTGAATGCGTGTTCCATATTTTTCTAACAACAATCTGCATCGCTCGACCTGATCGGGTTCAAACAGCGACCCACCAATCGGATGACCCTGTGCGGAGAGGAAAGTGAAGCACATTCCCCCACCGATCAACACGGTGTCGGCCACCTCAAGCAATGCCTCTATCACTCCGAGTTTGTCGCTCACTTTGGCCCCACCGAGGATGGCGACAAACGGCCTGGCCGGCGCATTACGCAGCCCGGTCAAGATATCAACCTCTTTCGCCAATAGGCGTCCTGCTGCACTCGGCAAAGATCGTGGAGGCCCCACAACTGATGCATGAGCACGATGAACCGCACCGAATGCATCGTTCACATAAGCGTCTTGACCAGCCACCAGTTTGGCCACAAATTTCGGATCGTTCGCTGTCTCGCCTGGATCGAAACGCAGGTTCTCCAGCAACTCAACATCTGGCGCTAACTCGGCCAAACGTTCACGTACTGGGTCAAGCGAATACCTGGGGTCGGGCTCACCATTAGGACGCCCAAGATGAGTACATGCCGTAACAATTGCGCCCTGGTCTTGTAACCACTTGATAGTTGGCATCGCTGCACGAATGCGCAGATCGTCGGTGATCTGTCCATCTCGAATTGGCACGTTGAAATCGGCACGCAGTAATACCCGCTTGCCCGTTAGCGGCAATAGGTCTTCGAGCTGAGGAAGCTTCACGTCTGGGGTAATTACTTGTTGGCGGCGCCGACGATGAGGGCCAAGTCAACCAGGCGGTTGGAATAGCCCCATTCGTTGTCATACCAACCGAGCACCTTGACCATGCTGCCCATAGCCATCGTCAGCTTCGCATCAAAAGTACAAGAAGCTGGTGAGCCAACAATGTCGGACGAAACGATGGGGTCTTCGGTGTAAACCAACACTTTAGAAAGCGGCCCCGAAGTGGCGGCTGCCTTGAAGGCTTCGTTGATCTCGTCAATGGTCACTTCACGGCCAAGCAGACCGGTGAAGTCAGTAATCGAACCATCTTGAACAGGCACTCGAAGCGCCGTGCCATCGAGGCGACCCTTCATCGAAGCAAGCACAAGGCTGGTGGCACGAGCAGCTCCAGTTGAGCTGGGCACAATGTTCGCAGCGGCTGCTCGTCCTCGACGAAGATCGGAATGGGCCAAGTCAAGCAGATTCTGGTCATTGGTATAAGCGTGCACCGTGGTCATCAGGCCCTTCTCGACGCCAAATGCATCATCAAGCACCTTGATCATGGGGACGAAACAGTTCGTGGTACACGAGGCGTTTGAGACGATCTTTTGAGAAGGCTCAAAGGTGTCGTCGTTTACCCCAACCACAAAGGTGGCATCAACGTTGGTGGCGGGTGCCGAGATGATCACTCGAGGAGCTCCACCTTCAATGTGCGCTGCTGCCTTTTCGCCATCGGTAAAAATGCCAGTCGATTCGATAACCACATCGACACCAAGATCGCCCCACGGAAGCGCCTTGGGGTCACGCTCGGCAAATACCTTGAAGGACTTGCCTCCAACGGTGATTGAATCATCAGTCGACGAAACATCTTGGCCAAGGCGACCATGAGTGGAGTCGTACTTCAAGAAATGGGCATTAGTGGCTGGTGAGGTGAGGTCGTTGACAGCCACCAACTCAATATCAGCTCCAGCAGCTTTAGCTGCTCGATAGAAGTTACGGCCAATACGTCCAAAACCATTGATGCCCACGCGTACGGTCATAATCCCTCACAAGTTGTCCCCGGACGGCTGGTCCGCCCATGAGTCCAGATCCTAGAGGATCATGGACGCACACTCTTGTCCGAGAGTTCGGCGAGGGCATTTGCCAGCAGTTCTGGGTCATGTGCCAGCCCGTTAGGACGAGCCAATGCACGCTCAACAACCGGAAGCTCGGGGCTGCCGGGCGACATAGCGCTGGTGTCGCACAACACGATGTCGGCAATCACACCGTGGTTCTTCAACGCCGCCACATGAGCAGCAACGTCGAAGCCTGAGGTCTCAGGCTCTTGTGCGGAAAGATTGCACACGTAGACCCGTTGTGCCGAGCTAGCTGCCAACGCTGCTTTTATGTCTGGGACGATGGCTGCTGCCAGGACACTTGTAAACAGCGAGCCTGGCCCAATCACGATCTGATCGGCATTCGTTATTGCCTCAATCGCTTCAGGCGGGGCGGGAGCGTCATGGGGAACGAGTGACACTGCTGAAATATGGCTGGCATGTGCCACGTTTACCTGGCCCTCTATCTGGCCACTACCGGCCTCGGCCTTTAGAACCACCGGAGCAATTGTTGCAGGCAGCACTCTTCCCGCCGCCCCAACTAGACGACCTACCTCGTCTAATGCAGCGGTGAAGTCACCCGTTGCGCCAGCCAATCCAGCAATCATCAAGTTGCCGAGAGGGTGACCCTTAAGGTCACCTGCATCAAAACGATGTTCAAGGGCTTGAGTCCAAATCGAGTTGGGGTCGCCAAGGGCTATTAGACACTTGCGTAAATCACCCGGAGCTGGAATGCCCAACTCGTCTCGAAGACGTCCGCTCGACCCCCCGTCGTCGGCAACCGACACCACTGCCGTCACCTCAGAGGCATAGGTGCGGATAGCCCGCAACGATGCCGCCAAACCATGGCCGCCCCCAAGGGCTACAACTCGTGGACCTGTCAGCATGGTCATTTGTCCACGTCACGATGCTGCACGCGCGGGTCAAATCCGCGACGGCGCAGATTGATCGCTACTTCCTCAGCAATGACGACCGAACGATGTCGCCCGCCGGTGCAACCAAGAGCGATGGTGAGATAAGACTTCCCTTCCTTCACGTAAGCGGGCATCACGAGATCTAGCAGTTGATCAAGACGGTCGAGAAAAGCACTCGCCTCGGTCTGTCCCAACACGTAAGCGCGTACGTCGGGATCGAGCCCTGTGTGAGATCGCAGCTCTTCGACCCAGTGTGGGTTGGGCAAGAAGCGACAGTCGAGCACGATATCGACATCGAGCGGCAGACCATGCTTGTAGCCAAACGACATGACGGTGGTCGCCATGCCCGCCGCATGAGACTCCTCACCAAACAGCTCGACAAGGCGGTCTCGTAATTCATGCACGTTGAACTTCCCCGTGTCTACGACGACATCGGCCTCAGCCTTTACGGGTTCGAGAACCTCACGCTCTCGAGCAATCGTCGCTGCGACCCCTTCACCGTCAGCTAACGGGTGGCGACGACGGGTGTCTTCATAGCGGCGAATCAACACCTCATCGGAAGCTTCAAGAAACAGCACCCGAACACGTTCAGCAGTGGCCCGCAATGTGGTAAGCCCATCGGTTACTTCATCAATCTCGGCCTTAGAACCAACCACCAATGCAACCCGTTCAATACGCGAGCCGGGCGTCTGCACAAGCTCCGCAACCTTGTCAATCAACGCCGGCGGAAGATTATCGATCACAAACCAACCCAAATCTTCCAACACATTCGCCGCCTGGCTCCGCCCCGCCCCCGACAACCCAGCAATCACAACAAACTCACTCATTGTTCTTTAGCCTACGGGCCAGACGGTCAGCGTGTTTGTTTCTCTGCTACCAAAAAGAGGAGGCGGGGGATGGTGGCGGCGTCGGCGTATTCCTGGGCTCGGGCGATAAAGCCGGGGGGTGGGGTGGGTTCGACCATTCGGCGAATCACCAAGTTGGCGGCAGCCATGGCATTTACATAGCGAGAGAGAGGGCGATGAATGAAAGGAATGAAGACGTCTTTTTCAACCTCTTCGATTGCGTGATCCTCAATTAGATAAGGCCCGATTCGCCAGTACTGCTCAGGAGGGTCAAGCGTCTGGTCATCGATCCATCCACTATTGGGCGCTTGCAGGAGCGGGTGATTTAGAAAGAAGAGGAACCGACCACCGGGGCGCAGCACTCGACCAACTTCGCTTAGCGCTGCGTCGACTTCCTCGATGTGTTCAAACACAAGACAGGCAACGACCGCATCGAAACACTCATTTGGAAATGGCAATGCAGCAGCACCTGAACGGGCATAAACAGGCCCGCCAGCTCGCTTGATAGCAACAGCCACTTGAGCCCAGGTCGGGTCAACCCCCACAACTCGTGTTGCGCCTAAATGAGCAGCCAATCGGGCAACTTGACCCTCGCCCGTTCCGACATCCAAAACATCAACAACACCCTCAAGATGTTCTGCCGCCAACGGCAAAATCTGTTCCTCATATTCAGGGTCAGCCCCATCGGTAAAGCCGTCCTGCCACCACCTGGCATGCGACTCCCACAAGTCATCAGACTCTTCAGGCTGGTCAGACTGATCGGACATCGCCCTAGCGAACCACGAGAGCCCACCAAATACTCAATCGAGACACGAGTAATAGCTTACCAAGCAGAATGATCTAAGTGCTTGGTATGCTTAAACAATGAACACCACAACGGTCTCAGGCAAGGGGCAAGTCACGCTACCGGCAGCATTGATACGTGAACGACGTCTAAAACCAGGAACGCAGCTCTATGTAGTCGCCAATCATGACTCGATTGTGCTCACTCCCGTCGAAGGGTCGCTTAGCAAGCGCCTTGCCAGCTCAACTCATGGCCTCTACGGCGACGCCAATAACTATGTCGAACAAGAACGATCGCAGTGGACTTAAAGAAATTAAGTACCGTTCTTCTCGACACCTCTTCATGCATTTACTTCCTTGACGGAACCCCTGAAGACGCTCGACATAATGCAGTTGCGACAATCATGCGAGCTGCCGAACGCAAGAAGCTCACAATCGTTATCTCGCCAATCACAGTTTCAGAACTCTTGGTCAAACCATTACGAGAACAAGACACTGAATCTGAGACAGCCGTTCGCCTCTTACTAGACGTGCTGTGCGATGTTCGGGCCATTACCGATCTCACGGCATCGGTGGCTGCAAACCTTCGAGCACTTCACGGGTTAAGAACTCCAGACGCTTTTATTCTTGCCACGGCAATTGAACATTCCGTCGATGCCGTCATTGGAAATGACGAACACTGGAAGTGCCTCACTGAAGTGGACTATCGCCATCTCGATGACGAAGTCGGTTGAGCTACCTGGAGTTCTCAGCCTGCAGCTTGTGCCAGATGGCGTCTGCTACGGGGTCGGGAAGCCATGTGAGGCCTCTAAGGTCGGCGAGTGAGGCTTGTTTGACGCCGGCGATGCCGCCTAGTTCTTTGCGAAGGCGCTTTTGTCGGGCCGGGCCAAGGCCAACAATGCCGTCGAGAACGCTTGTGGTCATGCGCTTATCGCGAAGTTGACGGTGATAGGAAATGGCGAAACGGTGCGCTTCATCTCGGGCTCTTTGCAACAAATAGAGCGCCTCAGAATCACGGGGAATCACAACCGGGTCGGCTTGTCCGGGTAGATAAACCTCCTCGAAGCGCTTGGCGAGAGAAGCCACCGGAATCTCCTCATCGAGACCAAGTTCTTCAAGCACCTCAACGGCCACAGCCAATTGACCCTTTCCTCCATCGACCAAAAGCAACTGAGGGGGATATGAAAAACGCCCGGAACGTTCACCGATCGGCAAGTCTCGCTCCACCAGATATGCACTCAAACGCCGTGTCAACACTTCGCGCATGGCTGCATAATCATCATTGCCCGCCACGTCACGCACCTTGAAACGTCGATATTGACGAGGATTGGCGAGGCCGTCTTCGAGCACCACCATCGACCCGACATAATCGGTGCCCTGAATATGGCTCATGTCATAACACTCAATACGCAGCGGAGCCTCGGGCAGTTCAAGCGCATCTTGCAGGCTCTGCAACGCTCTTGCCCGACTGTTGTGATCGACCGCTCGGCGCAGCCGATGACGAGCGAACTCTTCCTCGGCATTGCGCACGACCGTCTCGTAAAGCGCTCTCTTGTCTCCACGTTGTGGCACTCGAACCGAAACCTTCGCCCCACGTAAAAGACTCAACCACTCGGCATATAAAGCAGGCTCGACAGGCTCGTCTGGCAGCAATATTTGGGGAGGAATTTCCGACGTCTCGTTTTCATATAGACCTTCAAGAATGCGTCCGATTAACTCAGGTCTGGTGAGGTCTTCAACCTTGTCGAGCACGAATCCCTTGCGTCCCATCACCTGACCACGACGCACAAAGAAGACCTGAACAGCAGCTTCAAGCTCGTCTTCCGCAAGACCAACAACATCAAAATCTTCCTCACGACTACCAACCATTTGTTGGCGCGCAATTACCTTGTTGACACTCGCCAACCGATCACGAAGTCGTGCGGCTCGCTCAAACTCAAGTGAACTAGCCGCCTCGTTCATCGCTTCTTCAAGACTCCCCACTACAGAGTCGGTGTCGCCATCGAGAAAACGGCATAGATCATCGACTAGACGCTCGTAATCTTCTGGAGAAACCTCACCCACGCAGGGGCCCGCGCATTTCTCAATATGGAATAACAAACAGGGACGTCCGAGACGCTGGTGACGACGGAGCTTTGCATCAGAACAAGTGCGAATAGGAAAGGTACGCAATAACAGATCGAGCGTCTCGCGAATCGCATAAGCCTGGCCATAAGGACCGAAGTAGCGAGTTCCATTTTGTTTGGCACCACGCATAACCCGAGCCCGTGGCCACTCATCTGACATGGTCACCGCTAGGTATGGATAACTCTTGTCGTCTCGTAGGCGAACATTGAAACGAGGACGGTTGGCCTTGATTAGGCTGTTCTCCAACAGCAGCGCCTCAACCTCATTTCGCACCTCAATCCACTCGAGAGTCTCCGCCGTTGCCACCATCTGGGCAGTACGGGGAGCAAGGGAATAGGGGTCGCCAAAGTAACTACTCAGGCGCTGGCGAAGCGACGCTGCCTTGCCCACATAGATGATTTGACCCATGCCATCTTTGAATTGATAAGAGCCGGGAGCATCAGGGATAGAGCCCGCAGGTGGTCGCTTCACACCCCAAGCCTGCCCGATCGAGCACAACATGAGACAACGCGCCTACACTTGAGGGTGACTCGCCGTCCTGGTACTGCGGCGACATATCCGTTTCGTGACCGACATCCCCGTGCAGGGCGACCAGGCTGTCCACACCGGTCATCAGCGAAACGCTCTTCCCCCAGGGAGGACATACAACATGCTGCGGATCCAACAGGCCCTACCCCGGCCATATCTTGGCGCGACTCCTGAGGAACTGTCAGAGCGCATTGCGACCGCCAAAGCCACGCTTGGCAAGCGTCTTTTTATACTCGGGCATCACTACCAGCGTGATGAGGTCATGCGTTGGGCCGACGCCCGAGGTGACTCATTTCGACTCTCAAAGCTTGCGGAAGAAAACACCCTTGCTGAATACATCGTGTTTTGTGGTGTGCACTTCATGGCGGAATCAGCCGACATACTCACCGCTAGGCACCAGCAAGTCATTCTTCCTGACCTGAATGCCGGGTGCTCAATGGCCGATATGGCAGACATCGACTCGGTCGAAGAAGCCTGGGAGTCACTCGAAAAAGTCATCGACATCGAGCGCCTCGTCCCCATCACTTATATGAACTCGTCGGCCGCGCTTAAAGCCTTCGTTGGTCTTAAAGGTGGTGCCGTCTGCACCTCAACTAATGCCCGTGGCGTACTTGAATGGGCCCTGACCAAGGGTGACAAGGTTCTCTTCTTCCCCGATCAACACCTAGGGCGCAACACTGGTTTGGCCATGGGATACGGGCACGAAGATATGGCCCTTTGGAACCCACATCTCGACCTCGGAGGTCTTAGCGAAGCAGCTTGCAAGAACTCAACGTTGTTGTTGTGGAAGGGACACTGCTCGGTTCACCAGCGCTTTACCCCAGCACAGGTCGCTACATTCCGGACGGATCACCCAGGGGGCACAGTGATTGCACACCCCGAAACTTCCTATGAGGTTTGCAGCGCTGCCGATGAGGTTGGATCAACCGACTACATCATCAAAGCGGTGGAAACCGCCCCTCCAGGGGCCACCCTGGCTATCGCAACCGAGATTCATCTTGTGCAACGCCTCGCAGCAGAAAACCCCGACAAGACAGTTCTTTCGCTCGACCCAATCGTTTGCCCATGTTCGACAATGTTTCGAATCGATGCCCCACACCTTGCTTGGGTGCTCGACAACCTCATTGATGGAAAAGTGGTCAATCAGATCACTGTTGACCCCAATACCACTACATGGGCGCGCGTGGCCCTTGAACGAATGCTCGCCATTACTTAAGGACCAGTGGGGCTAAGAATTGACCGGTATAACTTGCTTCGGTCTTAGCGACCGTCTCAGGAGTGCCCTCCACCAAGACTATGCCACCGCCGTCACCGCCTTCTGGACCGAGGTCGATTATCCAGTCTGCGGTCTTGATGACATCCAGGTTGTGCTCGATCACGAGCACCGTGTTGCCCTGATCAACAAGACGACCAAGCACTGTTAGCAACTTGCGAATGTCTTCAAAATGAAGACCGGTAGTCGGCTCATCGAGCACATAGATGGTCTTGCCAGTCGAACGCTTTGCAAGCTCACTGGCGAGCTTTACTCGTTGAGCCTCGCCGCCAGAAAGTGTCGGCGCAGATTGACCCAGGCGCACATAACCAAGACCAACATCGCACAAGGTCTGAAGATGACGAGCAATCGTTGGCTGTTTCTCAAAGAAGCTCAAACCATCTTCACAAGACAGAGCAAGCACCTCGGCAATGTTCTTACCTTTGAACAAAATGTCGAGCGTGTCGCGGTTATATCGAGCACCCTTGCAGACCTCGCACGGCACATAGACGTCGGGAAGAAAGTGCATCTCGATCTTGATGGTTCCGTCACCAGAACATGACTCGCAACGGCCGCCCTTGACATTGAATGAGAAGCGTCCCGGAAGATACCCACGAATCTTAGATTCGGTGGTCTGCGCAAACAGTTTACGAACGTGGTCAAACACGCCTGTATAAGTGGCCGGGTTCGACCGAGGCGTGCGACCAATGGGCGACTGATCAATCGCAATTACCTTGTCGAGAAACTCAACTCCCTCAATCGCTCGATGCCGACCAGGGGCCATCTTCGAGTGGTATACCCGCTGCATCAACGCCCGCAGCAAAATGTCGTTAATCAAAGTTGACTTACCCGACCCAGAAACGCCTGTCACCGCCACAAAACAACCCAGCGGAATCTCAACATCTACATCACGCAAGTTGTTCTCACTTGCACCTCGAATGCCAAGCCATTGTTCGCCAGGCGCTCGTCTCAACTCAGGAACAGCAATCGTCCGCGACCCACTTAGATACTGGCCCGTAAGCGATCGCTTTTCTTTCAACAGCCCCGCAACCGGACCCGCATAAACGACTTCTCCACCATGTTCACCAGCGCCCGGGCCAATGTCGACCACATAGTCAGCCACCTTGATGGTCTCCTCATCGTGCTCAACAACAATCACGGTATTGCCAAGATCACGAAGACGAACGAGTGTCTCAATGAGGCGGTGATTGTCGCGTTGATGCAAGCCAATAGACGGCTCGTCGAGCACATATAAAACGCCAACTAACGCTGAGCCAATCTGCGAAGCAAGGCGAATACGTTGTGCCTCGCCACCAGCAAGAGTTCCTGCCGATCGGTGCAAGCTCAGATAACCAAGACCAACATCAAGCAAGAAACCAACACGCGCATTGACCTCTTTTACCACGCGTTGTGCAATGAGCTTTTCACGCTCGGTAAGCGACAGCGACGCCAACACCTTCGATGCTTTTACAATCGGCAATGCACAAAGCTCATAAATGTTGTGCCCATCAACGGTGACAGCCAAAGACTCAGGCTTAAGCCGAGCGCCATGACAAGCATGGCAAGGCACCTCGCGCATGTATGACTCGATTTGTTCACGAGAACGATCTGATTCGGCCTCGGTATGACGCCTTTTCAGATAAGGAATGACCCCCTCAAATGTGGTGGCATAACTCCTCGTCTTACCGAAACGATTACGAAATTGAACGGTGACCTTTTTCGTTCCCGCCCCTTGTAACAGAAGTTTCTGGTGTGTCTTCTTTAGCTTCAACCAGGGTGTGTGAACATCGAAACCATGCTCTTCAGCAACCGCTTCAAGCTGACGGTCAAAGTAGTGATTGCGACTGTTAACCAACGGGGCCAAGGCACCTTCGGAAAGTGAAAGATCAACGTTTGGCACTACAAGTTCAGGGTCAACCTCAAACCGCGTTCCGAGCCCATCACACGTTGGACACGCTCCATAGGGCGAGTTGAACGAGAAGTTACGTGGAGCTAGTTCATCGAAAGACAAACCACACGAGGCGCAGGCAAGGTGCTCGCTAAAGGTCATAACCTCATCGACCGCTCCATCGCCCTCAGGGCTCACCAGTTGAATCTCTGCAACACCCTCGGCAAGTCGAAGAGCAGTTTCGAGAGAGTCAGTCAAGCGTCGCTCTATGCCATCACGCTTGACCAGGCGATCGACTATCACCTCAATCGTGTGCGTCTCGTAACGCTCCAGGCGAATCGATTCACCAAGATCAACAACCTCACCGTCTATGCGGGCACGTGCAAATCCCTGTTGAGCCAAGTCAGAAAGCATCGTCTCGTAATCACCCTTACGACCCCGAACAACAGGAGCCAAAACCTGAAAACGAGTGCCCTCAGCAAGCTTAAGAATGCGATCAACAATCTGTTGGGGGGTCTGTCGGTCAATCACCTTTCCACATTGCGGACAATGCGGAACACCAATGCGGGCATAGAGCAACCGCAGGTAGTCATAGACCTCGGTGATGGTGCCAACTGTCGAGCGAGGGTTGCGAGAAGCCGTCTTTTGATCAATCGATATTGCAGGCGAAAGCCCTTCGATAAAGTCAACGTCAGGCTTGTCCATCTGGCCCAGAAACTGGCGGGCATAAGACGAAAGCGACTCCACATAACGTCGCTGGCCTTCGGCATAAATCGTGTCGAACGCAAGAGAAGACTTCCCCGAACCAGACAAGCCGGTAAAGACGATCAGGCGATCACGAGGCAACTCAAGCGACACATCACGCAAGTTGTGTTCTCTCGCCCCACGAATCACCAGCATGTCGGCCACCCCCACATGCTAATGGCGAGTAGTGACAGACGATCTATGGCGAGGGAAGGAGTTCGGCTTCTAGTTCGGCGATTTGGTCTCGGATGCTGGCTGCGTCTTCAAAACGGAGCTCTGCGGAGGCCTCATGCATCTCGTCTCGGAGCTGTTGCATGATGGCTGCGACTTCCGTGGGAGCCAGGTCACCGAGGATGACGTGATCGGCCCCTTTGCCAATGCCTGATCTGCCTCGACCCCCCTTACCCCTCCCCCGACCGCTTACGGGTACTGCACCGCCCGGGCGAAGCTGTTCGAGAATGTCGTTGACGGCCTTGCGAATTGTCTGGGGGTTTATGCCATTTGCTGTGTTGTAAACCTCTTGGCGTTCGCGACGCCGAGCCGTCTCAGAAATTGCCCGCTTCATTGAATCGGTCATCTGGTCGGCGTACATGATCACCTGACCGTCTACGTTGCGCGCCGCTCGCCCAATGGTCTGCACGAGCGAAGTCACGCTACGCAAGAACCCCTCTTTGTCAGCATCAAGAATGGCCACCAATGACACTTCGGGCAGATCAAGACCTTCACGCAACAAGTTGATTCCAACCAAGACGTCAAACACACCCAGGCGCAGATCTCGTAAAATCTCGATGCGTTCAAGTGTGTCGATGTTGGAATGCAAGTAACGCACTCGCACGTCTTGTTCGAGCAGATATTCGGTTAAATCTTCAGCCATCTTCTTGGTCAATGTGGTAACCAAGACCCGATCACCCTTTTCTACCCGCAGACCAATCTGTTCGATGAGGTCATCAATCTGACCTCGGGTTGGCTTCACAATTACCTCGGGGTCAAGCAAACCAGTGGGGCGAATGATCTGTTCAACCACTTGGCTGGAATGCTCCATCTCCCACGGCCCCGGTGTTGCCGAGAGAAAAAGACATTGACCCACCCGATCAAGAA
>JBBSKG010000070.1:0-14346 GCA_038256565.1 Acidimicrobiales bacterium
ACAACTAACGAGATTGCTCGCAACGTCTCAGAAGCTGCAAGGGGCTCCTCTGAGATTGCAGAGAACATCGGTTCGGTTGCCGGTGCCGCAAGAGCAACGACCGAAGGAGCCGCGGCGATTCAAGATGCGGCCGTTGGACTTGCCGATATTGCTAAGCAGCTGTTGAGCGTGGTCGGTATGGCCGACGGCAGTAGTAGCCGGCCAAATGGTTCAGACTTTGGGGGTGGCGGGCACGGGTCACATGAGCAGACCCATGAAGAGCCGGCGATGGCAGCCCAGTCGTCTGTTTGGTAGCTCATTAGAAAACCCAAACTATTCAAGAACAAAGGGCAGCCCCTTCGGGCTGCCCTTTGTTCTTGAGTTCGAACCCTTGAATATCAGGCAAGGGTGTCGACGGGAGGGCTAGAGGATTGCGGTAGCAACCAATTCGATGTGGAGAGGAGCCCAAGATGTTGGGTCACACAAAAATCAAATGGACCATTAGGCAGAGGCTCGTTGCGGGCTTTTTAAGCGTCGTGATGATGTTTGGTGTCTTGATGGTTTTCCAAATTAGAGAGATCGGCCAAGTTAATGAGGCCGGGAAGATTCTCTACGAACAGAATTATCAAAAGGCTGAGTTGGCTTATGAAGCCGATATAAATCTACTTCGTATTAATCAGGCTCTTTTGCATTCCTTTTTGGCAGTAGATGCTGTTGCTGTGGAAGAGCAGGAGCAGATTATTGCAGAACAAGAAAAAGAACTAGAGAAAAACCTAAAAGGTTTTCGTGCCCTAGCCATTCCAAGCCAGATTCCTTTAATTGAAGTTTTGGAGTCTGAGGATAGAGAGCTGGTTCAAACTATGAAGGAGACTCTTGAGCTAGTGGAGGCTGGTCGTATCGATGAAGCGAAGGAAATGAACCGAACCACTGTGCGGCCAATTATTGATCGTTTCAATGAGGACATTTTAAAACTTATTGAAAATGTTGATGAGCGGTCTGTGATTCGCTACAACGAAGCAAAGGCAACGTACGAAGATTTCATAAAATTTAGTCTTATCGGGTTGGCCCTGGTCACTATGACGGCTATAGCAATTGCACAGTTGATATCTCGAAATGTTTCGAACAGGGTAGCTAAGAGTACATCAGAAATGATCCTGTCATCTTCAGAATTGGCAAGCGTCTCTTCACGGCTTCGATCGAATTCTGAGATGACTGCAGCACAATCAACTCAGGTTGCATCGGCCGCTGAAGAAGTATGTGCAAACGTGTCAACGATGGCCGCTGCCATGGAGGAGATGACGGCGTCTGTGCGAGAAATTGCAAGGAGTGCCGGAGAGGCTTCAAGCGTGGCTAAAAACGCTGTAGGGGTTGCGGCGCACACCAATGCAACGGTAAGCAAGCTTGGTGACAGTTCCGCCGAGATCGGCGAAGTTATCGCTGCTATTACCTCAATTGCGGAGCAAACAAACTTGCTGGCCTTGAATGCAACGATTGAGGCTGCACGTGCGGGAGAAGCGGGTAAGGGCTTTGCTGTGGTGGCAAACGAGGTGAAAGAACTCGCTAAGGAGACGGCAAAGGCTACTGAAGATATAACGGGCAAGATCGCTTCTATTCAGGCCGATACCGGTGGTGCAGTGGATGCCATTGGAGAAATCAGCTCGATTATCACACAGATCTCTGATATCCAAAGCAGCATCGTGACAGCCGTTGAAGAACAACTGACGACCACCAACGAAGTTGCGCGCAGCGTTTCGAGTGCCGCTGTTGGATCATCTGAGATCGCAGAGAGCATTGTGAATGTGGCTGATACTGCACACATGACAAGCCAAGGAGCGGGCTCGATTCAAGATGCTGCAACTGTTATTGCGAGTATGGCTCATCATTTGGAGGCACTGGTTGGTTCCATCAAGAAAGTTGGTAGCCCACGTAATACTTCAGCCATTGGTCGCCTTAAAGGTAAGCCCAATGAGGCACGTAAGGATGATGACAAGCCAGCCTTGGTTAAGTAACTGACCCTTTAGTGACGACGTTCTGGTTTTGATTCCTTGAATATTTGTTGGTTAGTCCGACAGGACACGACAACAAGTGGTGCGCAATCTCTATGGGAGGGCAGAGAGCATGAGTGAGATGGATGAAGTCGTTCAGGAGTTCCTGGTTGAGAGCTATGAGAATCTCGACCAACTTGATCGAGATCTAGTAAGTCTTGAAGACAATCCAAGTGATTCTGACACCTTGGGAAGCATCTTCCGAACGGTGCATACCATCAAGGGAACTTGTGGTTTCTTGGGGTTCAGTAAGCTTGAAGCCGTTACTCATGCAGGCGAAAACCTACTGAGTGCTCTTCGAGAGGGTGAGCTAACGATCAATCCTTCGATTGCTAGTGGTCTCTTGGCCCTTGGCGATGCGACCCGAGAGATGCTTGCATCTGTTGAGTCCACTGGCGCTGAAGGTAATGGTGATTACTCCGAACTCGTTGTAAGACTTACCGCCTTACGTGCTGGAGAGACGGTGAGCGAAGCTGTCGATTCCACCGCTACTGAGGTGTCAGAGCTGGTTGGCGAAATCACTGAAACCGATACGCCTACTGGGTCTCGTCTTGGTGACATCCTTATTGATGAAGGAAGGGTGACGCCTCAAGACGTTGAGCTTGCGGTCACCGAACAGTCTCTTGGAGATGAGCGTCCGATTGGAGCAATCCTTATGGAACATGGTGTTGCAGGTTCTGAGGCCGTTGGCGAAGCCCTACAAAGCCAAGCGGAATTGCGAGGTGGAGGAGGGGTCTCTGAGGGTTCTATCCGTGTTGATGTTGGTTTGCTAGACGGCTTGATGAACTTGGTCGGCGAGTTGGTGCTTGCTCGCAATCAAATTCTCCAGCTTGTGGCCAACGAGCAGGACAATGACTTTCATGCACCAGCTCAGCGATTGAATCTCATCACTACAGAGTTGCAAGAAGGGGTCATGAAGACTCGAATGCAACCAATAGGTACGGTTTGGGGACGCTTTCCCAGAGTGGTACGTGACCTTGCCTTGAGCTGTGGCAAACAGGTTCGCATTGATATGGAAGGCGCCGAGACTGAACTCGACAAGACCATTATCGAGGCCATTAAAGACCCGTTGACACACTTGGTGCGCAACTCGATTGATCATGGAATCGAGAGTCCTGATGATCGGGCTTCTATTGGTAAGCCTCGCGAGGGTCGCCTCACCATGCGAGCCTTCCACGAAGGTGGACAGGTAATCATTGAGATAAGTGACGATGGTGGCGGTATCAACCCGATCAAGGTTCGTGATCGAGCGGTTGAGCGAAGCATTATTTCTGCCGATCAGGCCGCACGTATGACTGAGCGCGAACTGCTAAATCTCATCTTCTTGCCGGGTTTCTCAACAGCTGCAGCTGTTACCAATGTTTCAGGCCGAGGCGTTGGTATGGATGTTGTTAAGACCAACATCGAACGAATTGGCGGCACTGTCGATGTGCATAGTGAAATTAGCCGAGGCACTACCTTCAAGGTAAAAATTCCACTAACGCTTGCCATCATTCCCGCCCTTGTCGTTACTTGTGGGGGCGATCGCTATGCCATTCCTCAAATCAGCTTGCTTGAGCTCCTTCGCCTTGAAGGCGATCAGGCTCGACAGGGAATTGAGTTCATTCATGGTGCACCGGTATACCGATTGCGTGGACGATTGCTGCCAATAGTTGATCTGGGTGATCAGTTACGGGGTGGTACAGGTAGCGAGCAAGGAGTCAACGAAGACCAGGATGTGGTCAACGTGGTTGTGCTCCAAGCCGACGACCGCCAATTTGGTTTGATTGTTGATGACATCAATGACACCCAAGAGATTGTTGTCAAACCCCTTGGTTTGCAAGTGAAAGATGTCCCTATCTTTGCGGGTGCCACAATCATGGGCGACGGGTTGGTTGCGCTCATTCTTGATGTCCTTGGCATTGCCCAACAATCTGGCGTGGTCACCGAGGCACGTGAACGTGCGTTGCTTGAGCAGTCGACAAATCTTACCGATTTGGCAGATAATCGCCAGACACTTTTGTTGGTTAGCGTTGGTGATGATCGACGTGTAGCGGTTCCACTGTCAGAGGTTTCTCGTCTCGAAGAGTTCCCACGTACGGCATTGGAGCGCTCAGGCATGCACGATGTTGTTCAGTATCGAGAGGAGATTCTTCCCTTGGTGCATCTTGCTGATGTGCTTGGTATGGGTGCGTATTTCCCAACATCCGAAGAGGGTTCGGCTGAAGACGAAATGATCAACGTCGTTGTGTATTCCTATCGAGGTCACAGCGTGGGGCTAATGGTTGGTGCAATTCTCGACATCGTCGAGGAGCAGCTAACCGTGGGTCCCGATGGACGACTACCGGCCTCGGTTGTGGTGCAGGGTCGGGTGACCGACTTGATCGACACCAACGCAGCGGTGGAGTCAATGCAACTATTCGATAATGAGCGGGCCTTTCAGGCTCAGGGGGTTTAGACCATGAGTGAACAGAGCCAGTACTGCACCTTCATGCTAGATGACCTGTTGTTTGGGGTAGAGGTACAACAGGTACAAGAGGTAATTCGATTTCAGAATCTGACTCGGGTTCCGCTTGCCTCCAACGTGGTTAACGGCCTTATCAACTTGCGTGGCCAGATTGTGACAGCGCTTGATCTGCGCCGACGACTTAGTCTGCCGGATCGTCCGGAGGGTGAACTGCCCATGAATGTGGTCATTCGTACCGAAGGCGATCTCGTCAGCTTGTTGGTAGATGAGATTGGTGATGTCGTTGAGGTAGATGAGGCGCTTTTTGAGCGCCCGCCAGACACGCTCAGCGGTGTTGCGCGTGATCTAATCACCGGTGCTTACAAGCTTGAAAGTCGCTTGCTCTTGGTACTCGATACCTCTAAAGCGGTATCGCTCAATGGTATGACGCTCGCCCTCACTTAGATACCTTGCGTTAGAAGTTCTGGTGTTGTGGTGATGGCTGGCCGCTCTCGTGGGTTATACTTAGTGGTATGACTTATCGCGTTGGTGCCAAGGGGCAGGTCGTCATTCCCAAGGAGCTGCGAGACCAGCTCGGGATCGAACCAGGCGACGAGGTCAACTTCTGGCTCCACGATGACCACGTTGCTGTCCGCCCCGCCGATCATCGCCGACCGCTCCGCGGGCGCTTCCGGGGCTCGGCATTGACCCACGAACTCGAACGTGAACGGGCCGCTGACCGGGCCCGCGGAGCTACCCCGTGACAGTCGTCCTCGATTCGTGGGCGGTCCTCCGCTACCTGGAAGACGACGGCCCTGCGGCCGGGGCCGTTAGTGACCGGCTCGGCCGGGAGACGCCACTGATGTCGTGGATGAATCTCGGTGAGGTCCACTACGTCCTGCGACGACTCCACGGCGAAGAAGCCGCCACTGAGACGGTTCGGGATCTGCGCGATGTGATCGACGCTCGACTCCCTGACGAGCGCCTCGTCGTCGAAGCCGCCCGGATCAAGGCCGACTACCCGATGGCCTACGCCGACGCTTTCGCTGCAGCGCTCACTGTCGCGAGCGACGCCACCCTCTGGACCGGCGACCCCGAACTCCTCGTCGAGGGATCGTCGTGGCGCTGGCTGGACCTCCGGGACTAAAGGCAGGGCACGATCGATTTAGAACAGTTCAGCTGGCCCTCTTACCTTTTGAGCGATTCTTCAGGTAATGGTCGACGGTTGCCAGGAATTGTGTCACGTCGATGGGTTTGGTGAGATAGTCGTTCGCACCCATTGCCATCAACCTTTTTGCCTGGCTTTCCGTTGCATCCGCACTGATCATCACCACGGGAACGTCCTTGGTATCGGGCTCAGTCAGCAGGTGGTGCAGAACCTCGGCTCCATCCATGTCCGGAAGATGAAGATCCAACAAGATGAGGTCTGGGCGCTGCATCCGTGCCAATTCGACTCCTTCCATGCCCTCGGTCGCCACCAAGAGCCCGATTTGTGGCCGATGTGCCAATATGCGACGAACCAGGGTCGCATTCGAGGGGTTGTCCTCGATGTAGAGCACAAGAGCGAGGTTTTTGCCGTTCACAGGGGCCGTCTTATTGATGGGTGGCAATTCGACGAGGGAATGACTCGTTCGGTTCGTCGCTGCCGGGAGCTCGACCGTAAAGCAGCTCCCCTCCCCTTGATGGCTGGCCACGCTGATTGAGCCTCCCATAGCCTCGACGAGGCTTTTCGTAACGGTCAGGCCCATGCCGGTTCCCTCGATGGTGGTTCTCTCGGCTCCGAGGCGCTCAAAGGGAACGAACACGTCGTCGATCCGATCCTGTGGGATGCCGATGCCGGTATCGGTCACATCAATGCGTACGACCCCGCCCGCAAGTCGGCTGCAGGCGATCGTGATGTCCCCGCCCTCGCAGTTGTACTTGACGGCATTGCCGCAAAGGTTGACGAGTATCTGTTTGAGACGACGACGGTCGGCTTGTGCCCAGAGTTCGCGGTGAACTCCAAGGGAGGTACGGATGCGAAGGTTCAGTTCGCCGGAGGCTGGCCTGATGAGATCCAAACTTTCACCGATGAGATCGCCAAGTTCAACCGGCTCCAGGGAAAGCGACATCTGGCCAGCTTCTATACGCACGATGTCGAGTACCTCATTGATGAGATCGAGAAGGTGTTCGCCTGCCCGGGAGATATGGGAAACATTTTCCGCTTCCTCGGTGCCCAGATTGGACATCTCCATCAGTTGCGAGAAACCGAGAATGGCATTTAGGGGGGTGCGCAACTCGTGGCTCATACGGGAGAGAAACTCACTCTTTGCCTGACTTGACCGTTCGGCCTCTTTGCGTGCTTCGTCGGCTGCTTGTTCGGCCAGCTTGCGTTCCGTGATGTCGTCGATCGACCCGGAATAACCCACAACATTGCCATCGGAGTCTTGTAGAGACCGACCGAGAATCTCAACCCAGCGAACCTTGTCGTGTATGACGGCCCGAACTTCGGTCCGGCCTACGTCACTCGCACCCGATACTATTTGGGCGATTGCGTCGGTGACTCGTTCGCGGTCGTCTGGGTGGATGAAATCGACCGCTCTTTTGCCCAGGCCCTCCTCAATCGTGTAGCCGGAAAGTTCCTCCCATGCCTTGTTGAGGAACGACCAATTTCCATTCTCGTCGATACGGAAGATTACGGATCGAACGTCTTCGACAACGGTTCGATAGCGCTCCTCGGACTCCTGCAGCGAATCCATGAGTCGGCGAACAAGTGCCGAGGTGAACAGCGAGTTAGATGCCCGGAGCAAGAGGATTGCTTCCTCGGGCCATGTCCGTTCCTCACGAACGGCGTCGAAGCCGGTGAAACCGACGAGTCGACCGCCGGCGATCAGGGGAAGGACGAGCAAAGACTGAATGCCCTGCTCGGTGAGCATGTCTCGTTCTTCGGTCGCGTCTTCACCAAGGTCAACGACTCGTGGAACGTTGACGGCTTCATTGCATCGCAAGGTTTTCATCCACCAGGCGAGAGCTTCTGTGGGGAGATTTTGAAGATTCTCCTGTTGAGGTTCGATGCCTGGAGCGCACCATTCATGCGTATTCGAGATCTCCTTCTCATCCGGAGAGACGGAGAACATGTAACTGCGGTCGGCGCCGATGAAGGTTCCGATCGTGCCCAAGGCCTCGACGAGCCATCGATCAATTTCCTCGATCGTCACGGTTTCGTAGTGACTCGAAAGATATGTCAGGAGTGCATTCAGCTCGGTTCGGTACTGCAGCGTGGCCTCGGTGTGAGCGCGCTCGTGGATGTCTTCCACGTGAACAACGAGTTGGGTTATTAGAGGGTCACCTTGCCATGACGTGGCATGGAGCTGAACCAAGCGTTGGGAGTTGTCCGCCAACCTGATACACATGCGCTGCGAGTGGCGTGGGCCACTGTTTTCGAGCGCCTCACCAAGCCAGTCGCGATAGCGATCGAAGTCTTGACCCCAGATCAGGGTCTGCAGATTCATGGCACGGAGCTCATCAACATCGCGATCGCACAGCGCGCCAAGCGCAAGGTTGGCATCAATGATGTTTCCGTTCGCATCGATGACGGCAAGTGGAATGGGTATTGGCGTGATGTCGCTCAAGGTGGAGGCGCGGCATTGTTGTTCAATGGTGGGGGAGGTTGGTGCATCGGGGATCGCTCTCATGGTTTTCTCCTGGGGCGTGAATTGAAGTGTTCGCTCTCCTTTCCTCGGCTGATCCAGGGCGTGGCCTGAGTAGAAATGACGAATTTCTGGGTGGTTTCTTGTCGGCGACGCTCAATGCGTGAACTCAACGCCCGACAGGAGCGTTCACCTGTGTGCCTGGTGAGAAGCGCGCCTGAGAGCGATGTGGAGATTTCAGATGACGATTGAGAACCAGGCAGCTGGTTGCGACCGATCGAACGGCGTCGTTCCGAGCGAGATGATCGGCATGATCGGATATGCGGTACGCACCCCGCTTCACGGGGCAGCGGGACTGCTGGAGTTGTTGGCTGACAGTGATCTCGATCATGACCAGAGACGCATGCTTCGACAAGCCCTTACGGCACTTGATGACCTGGGTTCGATGGTTGATCGACTTCTCGACCTGGCCCGCGTTGAGGCGGGTCAACTCGAGCTTTATCCGGTCGAGGTTTCGGTGGTCGACCTGGTTGAGTACGTGGTGGAAAGGACGGATGAAAAGGCCAAGCCCGGAGTGCTGGTTTCCGCGGTATGTCCGCCGTTGATTCCACCGGTTACGGCTGACTCCTACCGTCTCGGACAAGTGCTCGGCATTCTTGTTAACAACGCCACCGAGGCCACCGTCTCGGGTTCTGTGCAACTCAAGGTAGAGATGGCTGATGAGGAGGGTGATCCTGTTGGCGAGAAGATGATCGGGCTGCGTTTCAGCGTGACCGACAGCGGCCCCGGCATACCAGCTGAGGATGCGGCGCAACTCCTCGTCCCGTTCTGGGAACGGGACATGCCAGCACCCTCGTCGGGGATTGGCACCGGCCTGCTGTTGGCTAATCGCCTTGTCGCCCTCATGGGTGGGAAACTTGTCATGACCACGATGCCCGGTCAGGGAACTGTCGTTTCATTCACCCTTCTGCTCGATCGTTATGTTGAAGATGTCATTGTCACCGATCCGACTTCGCCTGAGCCGTTTGTCATGGACTTGGCGTCGCCCGAAGGGGAGATGTGCACGCAAGCCTCTGGCCGTATCCTGGTCATCGAGGACAATGAGGTGAATCGCATTCTGGCTGAACGCCAGCTCACCAAGTTGGGCTACGAAGTCACCAGCTGTTCGGGTGGCAAGGAAGGGGTGGCACTCGCGGTGAGCGGCGTGTTCGATGCCGTGCTCATGGACTACCAGATGCCAGAGGTGGACGGACTGGAGGCGACTCGCCGTATTCGCCAAGCCGAGACACATTCAGGTTCTCACGTTCCCATCATTGCGGTGACGGCAAGCGCGACACCGGTTGATCATGACGCCTGCCTTTCTGCGGGAATGGATGACTACCTGGCGAAGCCCGTCGACCTCAACCGGATGAACCGAACGTTGCAGCGATGGCTGAACCACGATGTCGTGGCGGTCCGACCCGATGAATTGCAGTCACCGGAGATTGCCCCCGGAACGATCGAGCACCTCGTTGCATTGATGGATGGTGATCGACAGGCGGTTCACCAGTTGTTCGAGTCAGCGTTTGAAGAGCTACCGGTTCGACGCATGCGCATTTTGGCAGCCGCTCGAGGAGGAAACCCCGCTGATCTGGTGGGAGCCTCCCGAGCATTGGGAGCCTCCTGTAGGTCGTTGGGTGTTTTGGGGTTGGCCGGGGTTTGCCAGGATCTAGAGGACTACGTCGAACGGGGCGCAGCCGGAGAGATCGATGGTTATCTGGATCGTTTGGCCCTTGCCTGCCGGCAAACCGAATCGTTGTTCTCCACAACCATGCGAACTTTGCGCGAAGATACGTCACTCAACGTAATTCTTGGACAATAAACCTGTTCTTGGGAAGGAAACCTGATGTCTGGGTAGGAATAGTCCACGCACACACGACCGCACGTTTGCTTCTGGGAGAATCATGCAAGAAACACGATCTGGTAGCGCAAGTCATCGAGCGCCGCATCCCGACCTCGATGAGGTATACGCACTACTGGCTACTCACCCGCGAGTAAATCCTTGGAGCGTTGAGGTCTACCGTGCTCGTTTCGAGCAAACGGCTTCTTGGTTTCCGGCAGAACCCGATTTGGAGATCATTCAGGTGAACCCGGGTGGGGTGAACGTCGAACGAGTCAGTGCCCCCAATGCGAGAAGCGACTATCACATTGTCTATCTCCACGGCGGCGCCTATGTGGGTGGTTCGTTACTGACGCATCGAGAATACGCCGGTCGTCTATCCCGAGCTGCTCGGGCGACTGTCTGGAACGTTGGCTATCGCCTCGCACCGGAGCACCCATTTCCTGCTGCTCCCCAAGACGCACTTGCCGCCTATCGTGGGCTGGTTGAAAGCGGCGCCATCCAACCTGAGCGGACTGTCCTGGCTGGCGACTCTGCGGGAGGGGGTCTGGTGGTTGCCATCATGTTGGGACTCCGAGATGTCGGAGACCCCCTTCCTGCAGGCGGCGTATGCCTCTCTCCCTGGATGGACCTTGCCTGCACGGGCGAGTCGCTTATGACCAATGCTGACTATGACGTAACCGTGCGGGCCAAAGGCCTTCAACGCACCGCTGCCCTGTATCTTGCTGGCCATGATCCGACCGATCCTTTGGCGTCTCCGCTGTACGGCGATCTTGGGGGTCTGCCCCCTCTGTTGATCCAGGTTGGGACGACCGAGGCGCTCTTTTCCGACGCCGCCCGCTTTGCCGCCAAAGCCGAAGCAGCCGGCGTGATGGTCCATTTTGAGCCATGGGCTGGAACTATTCATTTCTGGCACGGCTTTGCCACGGTCATCGAAAAGGGCCGTCTGGCGACGGCGAGAGCGGCTGACTTCATCGAGGCGTGCATCGAAGCAGGTTCTTACGTGCCCCGTCATATTGAGGTTGAGCTCGATCTTCGCGAAACCATTCAATCAACCTGAGGTTTGGCCGATAGTTGAGACTACGGCCGTGCACGTGGGCTTTATTTGATGATGGATGCAATCGTTCGGGTCTGATCGGCCCCAGCAAGGAACGTGAGGAGCCACATGGGCAAGGTGCGAGTTCTGGTCGTTGACGACGCGGTAGTGGTCCGCAAGATCGTCACTGATGTTTTGTCGGCAGATCCAGCCATCGAAGTCGTGGGCACCGCTGCTAACGGCAAGATTGCTTTGAGTAAGATTGAGCAACTCAAACCTGATCTCGTGACCCTTGACGTCGAGATGCCCGAGATGGATGGACTGGAGGCGCTCGCAGCGTTACGCAAGCTGCACCCCAACCTTCCGGTCATCATGTTCAGCACGCTGACCGAACGTGGGGCAGCCACCACGATTGACGCCCTCATGCTTGGTGCCAATGACTACGTGACGAAACCTGCCAACGTAGGCAGTGTGACCGCAGCAATGGCTCAGGTTCGTGAACAACTCATTCCGAAGGTGAAGGCTCTTTCTGGCATTGCGCCTGTTGTAACCGCACCAATAAGAAGGTTTCCCCCGAGACCTTCAATGGCTGTTGGTGCAAGTCGAACCCCATCGCGGGCAGGTCGTGTTGATGTCGTAGCCATTGGCGTGTCGACCGGTGGACCAAATGCTTTGGCAGAAGTGTTTAGAACTCTGCCAGCAAATTTACCGGTTCCGGTTATTGTGGTGCAGCACATGCCAGCAAATTTCACCCGCCTTTTGGCAGATCGTCTCGATGGTAGATCGCCTCTGCGTGTTGCCGAGGCCCGTAATGGACAACTTATGGAAGTAGGCCTTGCATGGGTGGCACCAGGTGACTATCACGCAATGGTGCGTCGTCAAGGTTCAATTGTGCAAGTGGTCACTAATCAAGGACCGCCAGAGAACTCCTGTCGTCCATCGGTTGACGTGTTATTTCGTTCGCTTGTAGATGTGTATGGGCCGAATGTTCTTGGAGTGATCATGACTGGTATGGGACGTGATGGGCTCGGTGGCTGCGAGCGCATTCGTGCCGCCGGTGGTCAGGTCATCATTCAAGACGAGGCAACGAGTGTCGTGTGGGGCATGCCCGGAGCCGTTTCTCACGCAGGCCTTGCCGACAAGACATTGCCACTAAATCGTATCTCGGCCGAGATCGTTGCCCGTGTACAGGCCGGTCGAGCAGTTCAGGGCGTACGACCGGTAGGTGTGCGCGCCTGAAGTTTTAATCGGACAAGCCCGGATAAAACCCGGCTACATTGCGGATATGTCATGGGAAGTTCCGGGTTTCGTCGATCACCACACGCACCTGCTTCGCCTTGCGGCTGGCGGCATAGCACCGTGGGGTGTGGTCACGACACCAGAGATCATCGGTGCCTACCACCGTCGCCTCAAGGATCGCTGGACCACTCCCATGGATGACCCCGAAGCGCCCGTCGAACTTCACGACGGCTTTCGGGGTTCGCTCGAAGGCATGCTCAATTACGCGGCGGGCACGGGTTTGGTGGAGATCACCGAAGCAGGCATGAACGACTGGGCCTATCTCGAAGCGCTTCTTGACCTTCGAGCCCGCGGTCCATTGCCGGTACGTGTGCGACTGCTGGTGGCGAGTGGCATTGCCGAGCTGGCTCGCATGGCGCCCATCGGCGACCCATGGCTCGAGGTGATCGGGGTGAAGTTCTATGCCGACGGATGGCTCGGTACCCATACCTGCGCTCTTAGTCATTCGTTTGTCGACGAGCCGGAAACCTCCGGAGTGCTCTTTCTGGACGCCGATACCCTGGCGAGTCGTGCCGACCCGTTTGCCGAGGCGGGTTTGGTCATAGCGACCCATGCAATTGGCGACCGAGCCATTGAAGCGGTGCTTGATGCCTACGATAAGATTTACGGGAAGGACTGCGCCGCTGCGTCACCACGTATTGAGCACGCACAAGTGCTGCGGCCCGACCTTGTGGCCCGTATGGCATCAATGGGTGTGGTGGCCTGTATTCAGCCCGGCTTTGCGGTGGCCGACGCCTCGGCGGCTCGGGCATCGCTTGGCGATTGGGCGTCGATGGCCTACCGCTGGGATGAGTTGCTCGATGCAGGGGTACGGGTGATCACCGGTTCGGATTTTCCGGTTGACGACCTGCGTCCCTTGGCGGGTCTGCAACGTTTGGCCACCGGTGCCAACCTTGATGGCAGCTCTGACGGCGCACCCACCTTGCCGGTTGCTGTGGCTCTTGATTTGATGACCGATTCCGCCTCCGGCGTGACTGTGCTCTCCGACGACCCCCGCAAAGTGGCCGAAGATGAGATCTCCGACATTGAGATCGTTGAATCCCGCCCTTCCGGCATCTGAGGTTGGTTCACAAGGGGTTCGGTTAGAAAACGGACAAATCCGATAAAAGGTGTCAAAAGCCCTCACAAAGTGATTGTTCCGGTCGAATGGACGAGCAATCCCTGTCCAGGGGCAAGCCATTTCGCCTAAAGGAGTTTCTGTGATGAAGAGGTTGACGCTTCAACAACGCATGTTCGGTGGTTTGACACTCATGATGAGTCTGTCACTTCTCGTTTTCGGGTTTCTGTTGGTACAACTCGACACGATAGAAGGTCGCGCCGAAGGCATGCGGGAAAGCGCGGTGGATGCATCCCATATCACCGCAGTCGCAGAGAATTTCAATCTGTTGGCCATTGATGCATTGATGTTGATGGTGACCAATCCCGACCAGGCGACTGTCCTCACGACAGTCGACAAGATCGACGCCAACTTCGTTGCGATGAACTCCGGCCTGGCTGAGTTGGAGAAGGATCCTCATGCCCTGATTCAGGCGGAGCTCAAGAAAGTCCGTGAAAATATGGACCAGCTGAACCCGGTTTGGGATACAAGCGAGCAGTTTTACCGCGAGGGTAAAACAGTCGAGGGATCGGCAACCCTTTTGGCTAATGGACAAAAGTACGGCACGCCCATTATCGAAAGTATGACAAAGCTCAAGACCATCTCAAATAAGTTCGGTGCCGAATCGTACCGGGAAGTGACCGACGCTCACTCGACGACCCAAACCCTTGGTTTGGTTGCCATGGGATTGGCGGTCTTGGGCACGATCGCTCTCATGTGGTTCATCGTTCGTTCGGTGTCGGGTTCGGTGGGTCGTAGTGCGTCCGCTGTGACAGGTTCGGCAGCGGACATGGGAGTTGTGTCTGCTCGTATGAGCGAGAACGCCCAGGAGACTGCGGTGCAGGCCGATGTCGTTTCTGCGGCGGCTGGCCAGGTGAGCGTCAGTGTTCAAACGGTTGCTTCAGCAGTTGAAGAGATGACTGCTTCAGTGCGAGAGATTGCACAAAACGCCAGTGAG
>JBBSKG010000071.1:0-14308 GCA_038256565.1 Acidimicrobiales bacterium
CCAACACTTGGCCAGCAACCTTTGCCGGGGCCGACACTTCACGAAGATCGTCGACTACACCAACAAAGACCATGACCGTGGCCCCAATAGCCACGCCCCATACTTCAGACGTTCCGTTGAGTACCGAATCGAACTGAGGGATCATCGAGGCGGTAAGGAGGGCAGCAAGAAACCCGCCATACATTGCCAAGCCCCCAAGTGTGGGAGTGGGTCGTTCGTGCACACGGCGTTCGTCAGGTGCAACAACCGCCCCAAAACGCACAGCAAGGCGGGTCACAATGGACGTTAGGGCAAACGTCGTAAAACTCGCAACGACCAGCACCATCAAATAGCCAGTCACCGAATCACCTTACTCAGAGTGGCTCGTTTTGCTCAGTAGGCTCCGTGGCTGCTCAGAACTGCAGGAATTGTGCGGAGCAAAATCTTGACATCGAGCAACGGTGACCAATCGTCGACATACTCAAGATCGAGACGGACGGACTCATCCCACGAAAGATTGGAACGACCGCTCACTTGCCAGAGCCCCGTGATGCCGGGCTTGACCAAGAGGCGGCGGCGAGCATCACTTCCGTACTGGGTAACTTCACCTGGAAGAGGCGGACGAGGGCCAACAAATGACATGTGCCCAAGCGCGACGTTTATGAGCTGAGGGAATTCATCAATCGAGTAACGACGAAGGCGCTTACCCAACGTGGTGCAACGTGGGTCGTTCTTTACCTTGAACAAAACACCATCGTGTTCGTTGAGGTCGATGACGTATTCAAGAAGGTCATCGGCACCGTCAACCATCGTGCGGAACTTGTAAAAACGAAACAGCCTTCCGTTGAGGCCAACCCTGTCTTGAACAAAAAATGCTGGCCCTGGGCTATTGAGACGAATCATCAACCCGACCACAAGAAACGGCAACCCAAGCACTGCCAAAGCAAACACAGCAACCGCTCGCTCAACCACTGTTTGGATTACACGCATGACTCGCAAATAACGAACCCTATGAAGAGGTGCGATAACAGCTCTGTGGTCCCCTATCGAGACCTCATGTGTTGTTAAAATGTCAATCGATGTTTCGTGATCGAGAGGAGTTTCGTGATCGAGAGGAGCACGGTTACTAAGGTCATTTAGCCCAGCCTGCATAACCCTCATTCCTTTCCCATAAAGCGAATCTCAAACCACTAAACCAAGCGCATCCTAAACCACCAGTCCAAGTTGTGCTGCCCCAACTTCATGAATATCAGATTTCATTTTAGTTCCAGGAACGCAAACGACGCTGGACAAGGACCAGTGACAAAACTACTCGCGCGGCGCTGACATGTTTAACCTTTGTGGTGTATTCACTTTCGGCCTTCGGCCGCGCAAGTAGTTTTGTCTCGGGTCCTAACGAGTCACATTTAACCGTTGGGGTAGGGGGTGTGTTTGGAGCACAGGGCGTTTACTTCATCGCGGATGGAGGCGAGAGAGGCTTGATTCGAGCGTTCGCGTAGGGCGCGGGAAATGAGCTGTGCGACCTGGATCATTTCGGCGGTACCCATACCTGCGGTTGTTACCGCGGCGGTGCCGATTCGCACGCCGCTCGTCACGAAAGGAGACCGTGGGTCGCCAGGGATGGCATTGCGATTAAGCGTTATGCCTGCGCTATCAAGCACTTCCTGGGCTTCTTTGCCGGTGAGTTCAGCATCGAATGGACGCAGGTCGAGCAGCATTAAATGGTTTTCGGTGCCACCAGATACAAGGCGGAAACCCTCACCTGCAAGTGCCTCAGCCAAGGCCTGAGAATTAGCCACCACTTGAGCGGCATATGCCTTAAATGAAGGCTGAGCTGCCTCTCTAAAGGCAACGGCCTTGGCTGCAATCACGTGTTCAAGTGGACCACCTTGAAGGCCAGGAAAGACAGCTTTATCAATAGCCTGAGCGTGCTCGGCGGTGGAAAGGATGCACCCGCCTCGAGGGCCTCGCAAAGTCTTATGAGTAGTGAAAGTCACGACATCGGCATAGGGCACTGGTGAGGGGTGAGCCCCGCCAGCGATGAGGCCCGCAATATGTGCAGCGTCAAACATGAGAAGTGCTCCAACCTCATCGGCGATTGCGCGAAATGGCTCAGCGTCTATGCGCCTGGGGTAAGCAGTTGCACCAGCCACGATGAGCTTGGGCCGCTCGCGTAGGGCAACGTCACGCACTTGATCAAAGTCAATGCGTTCATCGCTATCGCTTACTCCATAAGAAACAAAGCGATACATGCGGCCGCTGAAGTTGACTGGCGAGCCATGAGTGAGGTGGCCACCATGAGCAAGGCTCATGCCAAGCACAGTGTCGCCAATCTCTAGTAATGCCAGATAAACAGCGGCGTTAGCATTAGCCCCGGCGTGAGGTTGGACATTCGCGTGTTCCGCTCCAAAGAGCGCCATCACTCGTTGACGGGCAAGCTCTTCAACCTCGTCTACGTGTTGGTTACCACCGTAATAACGCTTATGCGGGTAGCCCTCGGCGTACTTATTGGTCAGCACCGAACCAGTAGCTGCCATGACCGCTGGCGAAGTGAAGTTCTCACTAGCGATGAGTTGCAGTGTTGTGTTCTGGCGCTCGAACTCCGCTTCTATATGGCCAAACAGCTCAGGATCAGTGGCCCGAATATCATCGGAGATCATGCAATTCTTCCCTTCCGGATGCTCCCCCATCTGGGGATACTTTGAAATAAAGGCAAGCATCAGTGTAAACCGACTGGAGGAAATGGCCAGAGAAGGGCCACAAGTCGTTGGATGAGAAGGTCGAGTTCATCTGCCAACTGCTCGAAAGCCTTGCGACTCTGGCCATAAGGGTCGTCGATGTCGTCGTCTGATGATTGACCAAGCAAGTCACGACGGTTTCGGCCCTCGTGACAAGTTGCCAGCCATGCGGACAACGACTCATCTTCACGACGAGGCCCAACCTCTTCACCGCGACGAACGAGTTCTTTCAAGGTAAAGACTCGAGGCCACACCGCCGGAGCCAACGCCACTGCGTCACGCACATGCTCACGAGCCATCGCTAGCACCAATCCAGCAGGTTCCAACAAAGAGGCTGAATTGGTCTTACTGCGATGCGAACCAACGTCAATACCCCGATCAGCTAGCACGTCAACGCCATGTTTAGCTGCCGCTCGTCCGCTTTCAAGACGACCAGCCGAATGAATCAAAGCCTCTACATCGCGCTCAACAAGTTGTTGGCGCAAAAGACCTTCGGCCATAGGCGAACGACAGATGTTGCCCATGCACAAAACCACTATCTGAAAAGGTTCCTCAGGCGATATCACCAAACCATGTTACTGAGAACGGCTGGCAGGACTTACTCCGAGTAGTATGTTGAATTCGCAGATAGCCCGGAGTTACACAATGAATGAGCAATGCGGCCTCTTCACAATGCTCTACCGAGGGTTTCTCAAACGTTGTGCTTACTGCGGAAGTGGAGCGTTATTTACGCATTGGTGGAATATGCGTTCTCACTGCCCAAACTGCGAGATGAATTTAGAACGCGAAGAAGGATCGTGGGTTGGGGCAATGTTCATAAACCTAACGATCACCGAAGTCTCATTACTGATCTTCATTATTATTTCCTTCGTTTCTACCTGGCCTGACCCACCAACCGGGTGGATATCACTTATAGGGGTAATTATCGCCCTGGTCATTCCCGTCTTCTTTTACCCATTCTCAAAAACAATCTGGAATGCCATCCACTTAGCGATGCAACCCATTGAGTCGTTAAAACAGCCAACTCACACAAACACCGACCCGAGTAACTGAGGATCTCCCAGGCCTTATGCTGCACACGGGCTCAAGTCGGCGAATCCGGCTAAACCGGCATATTCGACTGGCAACCTTGACCGATGGGTCCATCTTGGAGATGTTGACCCCTACAAACGGGCTACTGATTTTGATCGACAACACCGGGAGAAATAGGTAGCTGCACGCCCGTAAAATAAACTCGTATTTCTATATCGCTCCCCAGTGCTCCCCAGTGCTCCCCAGTGCTCCCCAGTGCTCCCCAGTGCTCCCCAGTGCTCATAAACAGAATAGTCTCGCATGTTGAATCAAATTGCAGGTAGGAGAAATTTCTTTGCCAAAAGTTATTGTGTTCGGTGGGTCAGGTTTCGTGGGCACACATCTTGCTAGACGACTCACAACCAAACGAGGAATGAACGTCACAGTTGCCGACGTTCTCCCACCGACTCTCTCTATAGAAGGTGTCGATTACGTCTATGCAGATGTTCACAAGCCCATTGATCTTGTGGTCGACGAACCAATTGATCTGGTAGTCAACCTCGCTGCAGTGCATCGAGTGCCCGGCCACCCTGACCATGAGTATTACGATACGAACGTCAATGGTGCCACGAACGTCACCCAATTTTGTGAGCAACACGGGGTGGACAACATCGTGTTCACGAGTTCTATCTCAGTCTATGGTCCGAGCGAAAATGCCCTTAGCGAAACCTCGCCCCTGGTGCCGACCACTGCATATGGGAAGTCAAAGAAACAAGCAGAAACCATTCACCGCTCATGGCAAGAGGCAAGCGACAAAAGAAAGCTAGTGATAGTTCGCCCTGCGGTGATCTTCGGGCCTGGCGAAAACGGCAATTTCACGCGTCTTGCAACGGCTTTAAAACGAGGAACCTTTCTTTACCCAGGGCGCCGAGACGCCATCAAGGCATGTGGCTACGTGCTCGACCTAGTCTCGAGCATCGAATTTGCGCTTGAACTAAATCGTCCGTTTTTCTTGTACAACTTTGCTCATCCAGCGCTCAACACAACCGAACGAATCTGCGAGGCGTTTCACATAACTGCTGGGCTCAGACGGCCTCTTGGCTCTATCCCCCAGTGGCTCATCTTGGGCGCTTCTGGAATTGCAGAAAAGATTCCTGGATTTGAAGCAAAGACTGGTATCTCACGTACGCGGGTTCGCAAACTATTGGAATCGACCAACGTCTTGCCGACCGTGCTCGAAGCAGAGGGATTCAAGTTCGACTACGACCTAGAAGCAGCGCTTATCGACTGGCTCGCACAACCACCCGCTGGCGGGTTCGTCTAAACGGTTCTAGACGATTCGCCAACCGTCAAAGTCGTCATCCATAAGTGAGCGAAGCTGACGTACGTCGTCACGTAGTTCATCAGCAATCGTTTGGCGCAAATCATCAGACATGGCCCCTTGTGTGAGGTCAATAGTCTGGGTAGCAATCGCCTTGCGAACTCGGTAGGGCAGTATGTCAACAATCTTGGCAAACAGAGAAGCGCTGCCAGCACGGTCGAATAATGGCCGGGGCACCCTAAGGGTGTCACTGCGGTTTAGTTCTTTCTCGAATGAATCAGGACCTAGGTCAGGGTCTACCCCAATAAAACGGAAGACCTTGCGCATGGTTTCCACTCGGTCGTCTGCGAGGGCTTCTGTGGTAACGACGAGAATGCGCTCTCGTGGGACCACTGCGAGATAGCGCTCAAGTTGCATGGCATAGCGACTGGTGTCGAGATACAGCTCATTTTCGAGCAGGGCTTGCCCAATCGGACGCTTCTCAGTAACGACATGTTCTGTGTTTTTGCCACGGACTGGAAAGCGGTAGTGGAGGTAATCAGAGCGCGCACGTTCCATCGGATTGCGCACTAGATATACAAAACGCACATTGGGCAACGTCTCGATGATGCGCTCGGGGACACCTCGGTGGTGAGGAAACATCGTGTAACTCGTCGAGGCCTCGCCAACCGCCAACGCACCCATAGTGTGATCAAAGAGCGACTCGTACCACGCTAGACCTCTACCCCAGTTACGTTCTTCGACGAAAAAATCAGGTTCTTTCACTTGACACATCGCCACATCAGGGTGCTGACGCAGATAGTGATTTAGTGAGCTTGTCCCAGACTTTTGCGCCCCGATTATTACAAAATTAGGAAGCACATCCCATTGTCTCACGGGCATTAAGTGAGAACAACGTCACGAAGGAAGGTATTAAAAATAACTGCTTAAGGTAGGGCGAAAAGGGGTCGAACGAAAGGAATAACTACAAGCATTCGGGTGGAAAAAGGCAAACCCGCCGTGAGGCGGGGACGCAAAGCTACAGAGGTCATACATGACCTGGCTGAGCTGCCCATAACCCACTCGGACCGTCCCAAACAAGGTGCGTTCCTCATGAAATTCAAAAAAACACTTTCATCCCTACTCACATTCACACTAATCGCCCTAATCGCCCTTTTCGCTCCAAGCACTGCATCGGCGGCAACCGATAGCACCTTAGGAGTTCACAGAGGTTCCGGAGCACCAGATCAAGTAGCTGAATACCAAAAATGGATTGGCAAGCCAGTTTCTTACACCCTCGATTTCGTCGGCCGCACCCCGGTTGGCTCAGCTAACTCCTGGGGAAAAATCGACAGCCCTGCATGGTGGTGCAACCAGTGGAAGGGGTCTTCTGCCAAGCTAGTGCTCTCGACAGCAATGCTCCCAAACACAGGATTCTCACTCGCAGAAGGTGCCAAAGGTGCTTACAACAGCCACTGGGAGAAGTTCGGCCAATCCATGGTTTCAAATGGCTGTGAAAATATCATTCTCCGACTCGGATGGGAGTTCAACGGTAAGTTTTACCCATGGGCAGCAGGAGGCAAAGAGGCTTCCTTCGCCGCCTACTGGCGACAAATTGTGGATACCCTTCGCAAAGTTCCAGGCCAGGCGTTCCTATTCGATTGGTGCCCACTTGCGGGTAATGGCAATGCCAACGTCGAGGCTGCCTACCCAGGTGACGAGTACGTCGACATCATCGGACTTGACGCCTACGACACCTCAACTGTCTCAGTATCTGACCCAGCCAAGCGGTGGAACAACCAGCTCAACCGCAAGTACGGACTGAATTGGCAGGCAAACTTTGCCAAGGCCCACAACAAACCAATGTCATTCCCAGAGTGGGGTCTGACCGTCCGACCAAACGACAAGCTTGGGGGCGGCGACAACCCCAATTACATCGCCAAAAGTTGGAACTGGATCAATACCCATAACTTTATGTACGCCGCTTATTTCGAGGTGGATGCTAAAGATGCGAGTCATCGTCTGATGACCTCTCAGTTTCCTAAGTCCAGTGCGAAATATCGCCAATTGGTAAGCGCTGGCTAATCAATCAGGTCCGTTAAAAAGTAATAAAGGGGGGTGCTTACCAGCACCCCCCTTTATTACGCACTGCTAATCTTCAAACGTGACCAGCGCCCAAAACCCCGTTTTGGTCACCGGGTCCAACAGGTCAGGAACGACATGGGTAGGGCGCATGCTCTGTCTTTCCAATGAACTGGCCTACGTTCACGAACCATTTAACCCTGGCATCTGGCCTCGATGGCTTGCCAGTCCCATTTCATTCCGAAACCTGTACGTCTGTGAAGAAAATGGCGCTGACTATGAATCAGAAATTGGCAGAATCGTTGCACGCAAGTTTCCCTTCCACCAACAGATTCTAGATATCAAATCAGGCGGTGACGCTGCCCGACTGATCCGCGAAGGAACCCGTCGACGACTGGAGCGATCGCCCTCCAAGGCAACCTTGATGAAAGACCCCATTGCGATCTTTTCAGCTGAGTGGCTTGCTGCTCATTTCGACATGAAAGTCGTAATGATGATTAGAAGTCCACTTGCTTTTACCAGCAGCATTAAGCGCCTGTCCTGGGCTTTCGATTTCAACAATTGGCTAGACCAACCACTACTTATGCGTGATCACCTAGCTGATTACGCCGCAGATATCAAGCGGGCCTCTAAGCATCCGCCTGACTTAATTACCCAGTCCACCCTCACGTGGAACGCTACTTATAGCTATGTAAACAAGATGCGCGAGCATCACCCTGACTGGCATTTTGTTGATTATCAACATCTTGCGGCTTCACCGATTGAAGGGTTTGAAAGTTTGTACCGAATACTTGGGCTCAACTTCGACCCAACCGTTTCAAAGGCAATCGCCAGCTATAGCGACAGTTCCAATGTCAAAGAGGTTGCTGTTGGCGATAAGGGCGGGATTCGTCGTGATAGTAGGGCGGCCATTGACACCTGGCGTGAACGCTTAACACCCGAAGAGACCAAACGGGTCGAGGAAGAGACCGGGCTGGTGGCCGCAGCGATCTACGGCTCTGGCAACGCCTGCACATGACTACCAAATCGACTGCGGCCGTATCTGTCCTGGTAATTAGCCATGTCTCAAACATGTGGGGTGCAGAACGGCGACTTTTAGATATTGCGCCACTGCTTGCAAATGAAGGGGTAAAACTGACCCTTGCTTCGCCTCCTGGTGAATTCGCTGATGCCTGGATATTGGCTGGACACGATTGGGTGGCGCTGAATCTTGGCCCCCATCAAGGGTTGCGACAACCTGACAGCCGTCAGCGACCCGGCGTGGTCGCATTAGCCACAGAGGCAAGTTCGGTTCTGAGATCGTCGGTTGCTATTGCTCGTATGGCACGGGGATTCGACCTCGTACAGTCTCACAGCTTGATGGCTCACCTCGAGGTTGCAACTGCAGGCATTCTTGCTCGTCGTCCTGTCATTCTCGATCTTCATGACCTTGTTGAGAAAGGTCTTGGTCAACGGGTATTACGCCTTGCCTCTCGCCTTGCTACAGCTTCGCTAGCCAATAGTTCAGCTACTGCACAAACCGTCGGTGGCACAAGCGCAAAAGTTCATGTGGTGCATCCTGGGGTAGATACGAGTCGATTTTTTCCTGGGCCACCTAACCCTCTTGTCAGAGTTGAGCTGACCTCTCGCCCTGACGCTCCACTGGTTGGGATTCTCGGAAGGGTCGACCCTAACAAGGGCGTGAATACACTCGTCGAGGCCTTGGGACGTCCTGGCAATGGACTCGGCCACGTGCACCTAGCGATCATCGGGCGAGAACATGTTGCATCTGGCGAGTTTGCCGCCAACCTCAGATACCGTGCTGAGTCATTACTTGGTGATCGCGTACGATTCATTGCTCCACGTGACGATGTCCCTGACGTTTTGCGCTCGCTCGACATAATGGTGAACGCATCTCGTCACGAACCATTTGGTCGCACAGTCCTAGAATCCCAAGCTTGTGGCATTCCAGTTATTGCAACCGAAGCGGGAGGAATACCTGAGTTCGTTGAAAACGAACTCACAGGGCTGCTTGTCCCTCCGATGGATGCACCCGCACTTGAGGCGGCGCTCGAACGCCTTGTGAATGATGAAGACCTCCGGGTCCTATTAACTAAAGAAGGTGCCATGCAAGCAAGCGTTCACTTCAGCGTTACCGGCCAAGCACAAGCCGCTGGAGCCGTATACCGATTGGCGGCAAAGAAATCGGCCTAGGCTAAAAGCATGTCAACCGATGCAGTGCTGTTGCTCTTAGCCGCACCGTTGATTCTGTTTTTGTTTATACGTCTTGAAGAAAATGGACGACCCGAGATTGCAGTCTTTGTCGTGTTGGCGTTACTCGTAATCGAAGCTCTCATTTATCCGTCACAAAATGAGGTGCCTGGTGGCCTTTTCCATCCAAACATTGCAGGGCGCTCAATTCGGCTTCCAGAGTACATCATTCCTATTACTCTCGTCGCTCGTGTCTTGGCCCGAGGAGCGCCGCGTCGGGTCGGCGCAATCGCTATTGCATGGATAGCTTTTTTTGCCTGGTATGGCTTTGGGGTGGTTGTTGGCATTCTGCTGTATCACTCTTTTGATCAGATCTTTTTTCAATCAAAAGCCATCCTTACCGTCGGAGGCACAGCGTTATTAGTTGCTGGCGTCCCAGCAACTAAACTTGCTAACCCTATTACTTTTCGAAGCCTTCTCATTGGCCTTGGGGGTCTTGTCGCCTTTATTGCGCCGCTGGCGGTCGCCAAGAAGCCTTTTGCCGTTGACCTCCCACGCATACCCGGTGCTGTTGTCGGCCTCATCTCACCTGACGCTGCAACAATTCTCGCAACAATTGCTGCCATTGCACTCCTTTTTGAAGCTGCACGACGCCAACGCTTGTTCATCGCTGGGGTTGCGGGAATACCCCTACTGTTGAGCCCGTTTATTGCAACGCAGCGAGCTGCCATCTTGGGGTTAACGGTCATGTTGGGCGCCGTAGGAATGGGAACGATAGGACCCCTTTGGCGACGTCGCATGCGAGGCACTCATACCGAAGTGTTTCTTTTACTCGGCATTCTTCTCATCCCAGTCCTGCTTACCATTAGCATGCGAGCGCTCTGGCCCCCCTCGCCTGATTCATCAATCGTTCCCTTTGCTGATGTAGTAACAGAAACCTTCGTAGCCGAACGCAAAGCCCAATCAGCCGATACCCGTATCAATCTTTGGCGCGAAGGCTTTACGCAATCACGGGACTACCCATTGACAGGTTGGGGCCTCGGCAAAACTTATGACGTCGAGCGGGCCGGACAACCCAGCAAATCACTCGTCGGCGGCGGGTTTCATAACATAGCAATTGACCTACTGGTAAGACGTGGGGTCATCGGCCTTGGACTCTTTGTTTTGGCCGTTGCACTGACCTTGTCCGCTGCATTCATTGTGTGGAAACGCCATGTCGATCGCTATATCGCTGTCCTAAGTTTTGCCTGTAGCACAGCCCTCATAGGGCTACTAGCAAAAGGTATGGTCGAGTCACTCTTCGAGAAGTTTCGCCTCGCCACGCTTTTGGGTCTACTCATTGGGGCAATCATTTCAGCAGCTAGTTCAACCCATGAAACAGCCCCAAGCCATGAAGACGAGGACTCACTCGTATCCATATGATCCAACCCCATTTTCTCGTTATCGGTGCCTACAAAAGTGGCACCACTGCGCTGCACCACTACCTGCGTGCTCACCCCGAAATCTTCATTCCCCAGCGGAAGGAACCCAACTTCTTCGCGTTTGCCGATCAAGTTAGTCCATTTGATTTTCCAGCAGCCTCCACGAGCATCCGTGACCGAACAAGCTACGACCGCCTTTTCCTTGGAGCACAAAATAACCAGAAACTTGGAGAAGTCTCGCCTGCATATCTCGCTGTTTCTTCAGCGTGTGATCGCATTCGAGTAGATGCACCTAAAACTCATTTAATCGCAATTCTGCGTAACCCGGCTGAGCGTGCCTATTCCGATTACCTCATGTACCGACGAGATGGCTTAGAACACGAAGAGTCTTTTATCGACGCCCTTCACAAACAAAATAGCCGTGACAGTTCCGTAGACCCCACTAGTCATTACGTGTCCACAGGATTCTATTTCAAACAACTTGGCCCTTATTTCAAGACGTTTAGGCATGATCAGATCCGCATCCTATTGCACGAGGAACTAAGCACCGATCGTGAAGGAGTGCTCCGTAACCTCTTTGAATTCATTGGCGTCGACCCAACGGTCGAAATCGCTGACCAGGATCCCTCAAACGTTTCGGGAGTCCCAACGAGCCTCCCGCTGCGTCTTGCCTATACATTTCGTAATCGATTTAAAAACCAATTGCGCAATGTAATTCCAGCTCCGATCAAGAGATCGATAGATGCTGGGCTCGAACGGCACCTCACTCGAGAACCCATGCCGTTAGAAGCTAGAGCATTCCTTATTGATACCTACCGAACCGATGTTGAACTGCTTGGCACCCTTATCGATCGAGACCTATCGAGTTGGCTGCGGCCTTGAGGGCTCTGGCTTTCGTGGCATAGGACGTTCAGGGGTCCGGGCTTCTGGGCGACGAACGGTGGCGTCGTAATAATCGCTCTTAGGTAGCTTGCGCCGAGTTCGGTTGATCACCACACCAAGGACGTCTGCTCCGTGATCATGCAACATTGCAAGTGCCCGCTCGACATCGACTAGGTCATGGCTTTGACGATCGACCACAAGAATGACTGAACTTGCGAGCGAGGTAACGAAGGTTGTCTCAGCTAAGCCAACAAGGGGTGGGCAGTCAATCACCACGGTCTTTTGCCGATCAGTCAACGACTTCAAAACGCCTGGCAAATTTGACCGCAGGATTTCAGCAGGGTGTCGGTCGGGTAGGCCTGCCGAAAGAAAGGTCAGCGATGGCAGTGCAGTCGATTGCAGGAGTGCTTCAACTTGAAATTTACCAACCGACGAAACACCAGGGGTGAGCTTTCCATCGAAATGCTTATGCAACACGGGCCGACGCAAATCGGCATCAATAGCAGTCACCTCTATGCCAACCGAGGCAAGCGCCCAAGCCAACGCCACCGAAATAGTAGATTTACCCTCACCACTCGTCGCCGAAACAATCGCCAAAGAACAAACTGGCCGATCTGCAAGCAGAAACTCAACGTTTGTACGAAGGCCCTGTAGCGCCTCAACCACCTCTGGCGGGGCTTCGCCTGCGCCCATCATGCCCCTCTTTTGCCTGTTCAATCCTCGGAAGGTCGGAACCTCACCCAACACTGTTGTTCCAAACCTCGATCTGATCTCATCGACTTCATCAACCCTTTGGCGATAAGCCGCCATGGCAATCCCCCCAAGAGTGGCGATGATCATTGCCAAAAATACTGATGAAACCACAACTGGCCTTCGGGCAGGAGCGTAGGGAGTCGTCGGAGGCCTGGCTTCGTCTAGCACCGCAAGGGTCACAAAACCTTGACCAATGGGCTCCAACACAAGCTGTTTTGCCATTGCGGTTGCCCATGGGGCCACAACATCACGCCGTGTGCTTGATGCTCTAATTTCCAAAACTCCAGAACCCGAAGTGTCTGCTGCAGAAACTTTGACGCTTGCTGAACGTAGGTCGGCTGGCAGAGGAGCTAACGCTCGGTCACGAAAAGAAGTGCTATCGGTCTGAGCCAGCAAAGACGGCACCACGATGCCAATAATTTGAGGATTTATCTGTGCTTTCTCTGGGTTTGGCTGAACAAGTATCATCGCCTTCGCCTGATACCTGTCTGGCGGCAGATACGCCATGAGGGAACCGGTAACCACAACAACAACAAAGAGCAACAGAACCACGAGCCAATGTCGCCTCAAGGCTCGAACTACGTTCTTTAGTTCCACGTCATCTCCGTCGTCTCGGAAGCATCAAGTATCAGAAGTCAAAGCTCGGCTGCGATCCTAATGCGCTCATTCCTCAGTGGCGCGGCAAGTGCATCCGGCCCTTGCCTTAGGCTATCGTGACCGTAGAAATCACAAACTTTGAAAGCCTCAGCGCATTACCCAACATGAATAAATTTGTAAAGATTTCCTTTATTATTATTTCAGTTGGAGTCATTGCAACGCTTTTTTACGAAAGCACCGCTGAAGACAATTCAGGTGGGAAAATTTTTTTCGGAGACAGCGAACATCAAGCCCCATTAGGGGTGTATAGAGGTTCTGGCCAGGTCGCCCGAATCGAAGAGTTTGAACGATGGCTTGGGAGAGAGATCGGCTACATTCTAGATTTTGTTGGACGAACACCAAGAAGTGTTAAAGCTCCATGGAAGGGAATCGATGATCCCTCTGATCGCTGTCGCCCCTGGGCCAATGATCAATATCGCCTGGTCTTATCCGTTGCAATACTTCCCAATGATCGGTTCACCTTAAAACGCGGAGCAAATGGTGCTTATGACCATCATTGGAAAAAATTTGCAACCGCCTTAGTCAACTCTGGTTGTGAAAACGCAATTTTGAGATTGGGATGGGAATTCAATGGCCTCTTCTACCCATGGTCCGCCACCGGCCAAGAAGAGTTGTACGCAGGGTATTGGCGACGGATTGTCAAAGCTATACGAACTATCCCAAACCAAAAATTTAGCTACGACTGGAGCGTTCTTGCTGGAAATAATGGTGCTGATGTGGAAACGGCTTATCCAGGTGACGACGTTGTCGACTTCATCGGACTCGACGCCTACGACACTTCAACATTTACATCAGAAAAAGACCGCAGGAAGGACCAAAGGGAGCGAATCTATGGCCTGGATTGGCATGCTGCTTTCGCCAAGAAACATCAAAAACCGATGACGTTTCCAGAATGGGGACTGACAGTCAGGCGCGATGACAGTCTTGGCGGACAAGATTCGCCTTCATATATCGAGAGCATGCTGAGTTGGATCTCTAGCAACAATGTTGCTTATGCCATTTACTTTGATTTTGACGCTGAAGATGCTTCGCACCGGATCAGTTCTGATCGTTTTCCTAATAGCAGCAATTTTTTCAAAAAACATGCTGGAGATCTAGCCAAACAAATCAACAAATGACCCATTCCTAACTTTCATCCGATAGGTGTAAATGAAAATTCTCCTGATTTCGACCCGTAACCCTTATGGGCGACAAACTGGTCGCAAAAGCGTTTTAAGAACCATCATTGGGTCATGCCATTCGCTTGGACATGAAGTACGTGTGCTCGCATTTACTTATGAAGATATCCCTAAAGA
>JBBSKG010000072.1:0-13801 GCA_038256565.1 Acidimicrobiales bacterium
CACTTGAACAGCGCGATATCGGCCTGTTCCAGCAACGACAAACGAACCTGATAAAAGCCGATCACCCACCTGAGCCATTCGTGGTTCAACCTCACCAGTAAGAAGCGACTCATCTACCTCGATACCCAGAGCCACGACTAACTCACCATCAACCACGATGGGATCACCGGCTCCCACCTCGATGACATCATCAAGCACCACCTCATGCACATTCAGGTCCTGCACCTGACCAGAGCGAACAACACGTGCGCTTGGAGTAACTAAAAGCACCAGCCGGTCAAGGGTTCGTTTAGCGCGCAGCTCTTGAACTATGCCGATGATGCTGTTAGCTACCAGAACACCACCAAAAAGAGCGTCCTGCACTGGACCCACAACAAGGATGACAACGAAGAGGAAACCGAGCAATGCGTTGAAACGGGTAAGCAGATTAGCCCGGAGAATCGCAGCGATGGTCCTACTCGAAACCAATTGCACGTCATTTACCTGTCCAAGGCGTCGACGTTCGTCAACCTCTTCGTCAGTCAGGCCATAGTCCACTCAAGGCACGGTACTTCCTATCGCTTACCTCACGAAGATGACCATGACTGATCTCTGTTAAGTACGTCCGCTGATATCCACTGAACCCCTAGAGACGAGTTCCTTGGCAGGATGTCATACGACAGACTTGGGCTGGCCAAATCGTTGGAGTATTTCTTGACAATGGCGAGAAACCAACAACGGGGCGTAGGCGAGTCTTGCCAGGACCATCTATGGCATCACCAAATGTGAATCTGGTAGGCAGTACATCAGGAAGCTGAACCTGTGGACTACCTCCAGCATCACCTGGGCCTCCAGGTGGTGCTGGTGCTGGTGCTGGTGCTGGTGAGCCACCGCTTACAGGAGGAGGAGTTGGGCTTGGGGCTGGCGATCCTCCACCAGGTGAGGGGGATGTTCCACCAGGTGAGGGGGATGTGTTGTCGAAGAATGTGTAGGCATTTGGCATCGTGACGGAATCGCCACCACTTACTGCAACCGTAAGATCGCTTATTCCAGTAATATGACTCGGAGTAACTACAGCAATCTGAGTAGAACTCATGGCAATAACTCGAGCAGAACGAGTGCCAAATCGCACGTAAAGAGTGGGCCGGAAACCCCGACCTGAAATCATCACTACCTCGCCACCAGTGATGGCTCCATAGCGTGGGCTCAAGCTATTGATAGTGAGTGATCCACTAGTCACCGGAGGGGGAAGTGGCGGAAGCTGGGGGCCAAGGTCGGGAGCGGGAGAAGGGACTGGAGTCCCTTCACCACCGGAAGGAACTGGCGGTGGATTTGGAGAAGGTGCGGGTGCGGGAGAAGGGACTGGAGTTCCTCCACCGGGAGATGGGGTCGGAGCGAGCTTGTTGCCACCACCCGTTCCAGTAGGGGCTGGAGCAGGCGCAGGGGCAGGAGCGGGTGTACCTCCACCGCCTCCTCCGCCGACGCCTGGTAAAGGTACTGGTGCAACAACAGGAGGTGGTGCTGTCTGATTCTTTGCAGCAACAGTGAAGAAAACTGACCACGGTCGTCCGATCGTCTGATCGTCAATCGTTGAATAAGCCTCGGCCACCAAGACGTACTCACCCGCAGACAAGGTAAGTCCAAAGGGAAGGCTTCTCGTTGCCTGACCAGGTGAGAACCCTCCTGTAGGCGAAAGCGCGACCGAAGCTTGGTCATCGGTTTGCGCCTCCGCCCCCGCAAGGCGAATCGGCGCAGCGACCACTCCGTACATCGCGCCATCTACGGCCGTCACAAGAGTTGCCCGAACACCAACATTGGCCCCAGCTGGCACCTGGCTTGCATTAACCGTTGCCTTAATCGCACCATCCATATCAACCTGTTCGCTCATGCCAGCGAAACCGTCGAACGAAAAGCGGACTGGTTCGGTTGATGGCGTCGATGCCGAGTTGAGTATGCGTCCGACATCAAGACGCTGCCCACTTACAGAACGCCCAGACAGACTCGCAAGTGGCGTAGAGCCACTCATCATCAGTGCCCGAACTTCGATCGGTGTCAATGAGGGAAGGACCGAACGGATCAATGCCGCTGCTCCCGCTGCCATTGGAGAAGCCATCGAAGTTCCGCTCATGCCGCCATATGTTGCGCCTGGCAAAGTAGAAAGAATGTCTGAGCCAGGAGCATGCAGATCGACCGATACTGAGCCGTAGTTCGAAAAGCTCGACTGAGAATCAGTGTTTGTAGATGAACCAACACTGACCAAGTTGTCATGGGGGAATGAAGCCGGATATGTAGGCGAGCTATCAATGTTGCGGCTGTCGTTACCAGCTGCAACCACCACCAACACACCCTTTGCTCGAGCACTTTCGATAGCTGCCCCCATGCTCGAAACTGCGTCATAGGGAGTTCCTGCAGGCGTTCCAAATGAGCAGTTAATGACAGCCGCACCATTTGCCGCCGCATATGCAATGCCACGAGCCCCATCAGACAAGCGGAATGAGCCAGTGTTGCCAACCTTAACCGACATTATCTTGGCTGCCGGGGCAATGCCTGCGACGCCAACGCTGTTATTGGTTCTAGCGGCAATGATGCCTGCTATGTGGGTTGCATGACGATTGTCCGAAGTGGGGTCAAACACTGTTCCGTCGTTGTTAGCAAAGTCATACCCATTGCAATCATCGACAAACCCGTTCGCCTCATCGTCTTTCCCGTTGCCACAAATCTCACCAGGGTTCTTCCAAATTGCATCAGCTAAATCTGGATGGGTTACCTCTATGCCAGTGTCAACAACTGCGACCACCTGACCAGTTCCCTGACTCACTGCCCATGCATCTTCTACGCCAATATCGGCCCCTGGCGTTCCTGCCTTATTGCTTATGAGTTGGCCCGTATTATTAAGCCCCCATTGCGAGTTGTACTGCGGGTCATTTGTCGAAACTGTTAAGACAATATCTTCATCGACATCTGCCACTCCAGGCAGACTCTCAAAAGCTGCTGCTTTGGCTGTTGTCACTACGGCATAGGTTCCTGGCATCACCAGCGTTACCTTTTTCGTGCCAGGGACCTTCTTCAAAAGTGCAGCCAACGGATCACCGTCAACTAGTTCTTGGGTCCCTAAATCACCTTCGCCCGCATCGGGTTTGACGACCTTTGCTGTCGTCGTGGTTGTTGTTACAACCAGATGATCAACGGTGGCACTTTCGCCGGTTACCTCTAACTCGCCATAAATCGTTGTTCCGTCGCTCACAATTCTCAGCAAGGTCCCTTCCTTTGCCAATGCCTCAATATCGCCAGGGGCAATCTCGCCAGCAGCGTTAGTTGGCAACGGAACAAGACGAATTTTTTTGTTGGTCTTTACCTCACTAGTTGGCGCTGTCGTGCTTGAAGCCGCTTGAGAAACAGGCGCTCCATATCCCTCTTGGGTTTCTACAGCACCTCGCTCACCCAGCCCAGCAAAAGTCACCACATAATGTTCAAAACCATCATCTAGAACGTGAGGGTCGCCTGAAGAAACCCCTTGCTCCCAAGAGATTGGAACTCCATCGGAAGTCTTTCCACCGCCTACAAATGGCATAGTCCCAGACGCCACAAGAAACGCTCCAGTCGCAATAGCAACTGACACCACCCCACCATTTCCCCTAAAGAAACCTGTTACCCGACTAAAAATGCTCACAGGTCGTTTCTCATCCATATACGTGTATTTACGGCATCCAAGCAACCGACATTGAGCAGATATAAACTAGATTCGCGTTAACCTTTACCCTTGACATACTGGTCTTTATGCCTTTTTGGGACAAGAACCGACAAAATATTTGGGACAAGGTTTCTGGCACCTACGTCGTTAATGACCCATTAAACGCCTGGGCCGCTACCCAGCTGTCGGGTGCAGCTGCGCGCTGAGACCCCACAGGGCTCCATCTGGCACTGCATGCCAGATTGTGGATGAAAATCAAGCATTCAGTAGACGATTTACACAGTCTCACTTCACCAAAACAACGCAATAAAGGGCTTACTTACTTGTTTTTACCTGTGATATGGGGCAAAAGAGGCGAAATTGTGCGTTCGGTTATGCAGCCTTCCCAAACACCTGCGGCGTAGGAAGAGTCGTCGAGAACTCGAAGGCCAAGGTAGCGAAAAGGGTCTAGCCGAGGACGGCGATGGACCCATTCAGCTAAAGCTGGAATTACGGCAGATGCGAACAAAACCAATCGTGCCCGACGACTGAAAACAGCCGCCACTATAAAGACGGGAAGCCAGGTTCGCATGATGGCCGAGGCCAGGAGTCGCCCGGCCGCCCAATGACCCTGAACGGCCAAACGGGCCATCTCAAAACCCAGTTGGTTGATGCCTTCTGACTCTTCTAATTCAGACATGCGATGTGAAAGAACAGCAGCACTTCCTCCTGCTACCGCAACTCCTAAACTCGGATAACCAAGGGCCACCAAACCCCACGCAAGGAATGTCCAACGAGATACTCCGATCGCAACGAGGTCGTCGGGGTGGCGTTTTGCCAAAGGAGCAGCGGCCCGACCATATGCAAAACGACGCCCCAACAACGGCAACAGGCTGGTCCGATGATGATGAGCAACTCGACTGGCTGGCTCATAGCGGACGATTCCACCCGCCTTTATCATGCGCCAAACAAAATCAACGTCCTCACCGGTTGTCAGGTTTTCGTCAAAACCTCCCAGGGACTGTGCGATTTCTCGACGTACCACCAGGGCGGCTGAAGGAACATAAGAGATGCGGCTACGAGGTAGCACGGGGCCTTCGCCAGAACCAAGATCAAGCGGCGAACAAGTCTCTTCATAACGGGCCAACACTGAACCGTCGCCACAATCAGGCTCGACAACTCTCGGGGCAACGGCCACGACGGCTGGGTCTTCAAAATGCCCGAGCACACGATCGAGCCAACCCGGAGCTGGCTCGCAATCGGAATCGATAAAGGCAACCAATGATGTTGCGACTTCGCCTAATCCGGTATTGCGTGCGGCAGCCGGGCCACCCGAATACGGGCGCTGAATAACACGAGCGCCTCCCCTTGCCGCAACCTCGGGACTGTCATCAAGCGAACCATCGTCGACCACGATCACTTCTCCAACCAGACCAACGTGGGCCAAAAGCCGAGCAAGGTCACTTGCCCTATCACGCACCGGCACGACAACTGTCACCTCACGATGCGATGGACCAAGTGTCCCTTGACGAGGATGGACCATGCCCGTAGCCAACAAGCGTCTAACCAGGCGCGCTCGCGTCCCTTCCTTATCTGCACCAACTTCAGCCATAGTCACGCCATCACGTAACAAACGAACCGTGGCCGCACCCTCGGCAGTTAGACGCAAAAGTCGCAATGGCGAACCACCCAACAGCACACGTCCGTCAAGCAAAAGTCTGGTGTCACGGTCGAACACAACACGACACGCGCCTGGAAGCGCAATATCAGACAGCTCGATGTGCCCACCCGTATGCGACGGCCCTAGGATTGCATCCACACCTTGAAGATACTGCCCACGGGGAGGCCGACATGGGAACCAACAAAAACACCACAGCAATTACAACTGGACCGAGCGAGCACGCCGACGAAATCGTTGACGACATGCTCATCGAAGAAATCTCTATCGACGGGATGTGCGGGGTCTACTAGACCGACCCGAGGAACGTTCATGGCCCTCGACCCTACGCAGCCCTATGAGCTGCATTCCCAAGTGGCGCTTCGTCCAGAGCCATTTGGGGCTCTCGCCTACCACTACGGAAATCGTCGACTCACCTTTCTTAAGTCTGTCGAAATGGTTGACCTAGTCAGCCAGCTCGACCGCCACCCTTCTATCAATGCCGCTATTGAGTCGATCGGCATTCCCGTAGAACGGCGAGATGCCTACTTGCGCTCACTCGTCGCTCTCGAAGCCTCGGAGGTAATTCATGCTCGTTGACCAACTCAAAACAGGGCTAGACGCACCCATCTGCCTCACTTGGGAACTGACATACGCGTGCAACCTCGCCTGTGTTCATTGCCTCTCTTCATCAGGAAGACGCGACCCCAACGAGCTATCTACTGCTGAGGCGAAGGCCGTCATCGACGAACTCCAGGCAATGCAGGTTTTTTACATAAACATCGGTGGCGGTGAACCAATGGTTCGGCCCGACTTCTTTGAGTTATTGGAATATGCCATTGCGCACCAGGTCGGGGTGAAGTTCTCGACAAATGGCACCAAGCTCGACGCCGGGAAGGCTGTTCGTCTCGCTGCCATGGATTACCTCGATGTGCAAATAAGTCTCGACGGCGCCACAGCCGAGATCAACGACAAAGTGCGAGGCGTTGGAAGCTACGCCGCTTCGATTGCAGCCATGGAAAATCTTGCCGCTGCAAACTTTGGTCCATTCAAGATCAGCGTGGTCATCACACGTGAGAACGTCACACAGCTCGATGCCTTCCAGGCAATAGCTGACACTTACGGAGCCGAACTGCGCCTTACCCGCTTACGGCCGTCTGGACGCGGTGCTGACACTTGGCACGAGCTTCACCCCACTAATGATCAACAGCGCATGTTGTACAACTGGCTACTCGATCATCCTCAAACGCTCACCGGCGACTCTTTCTTTCACCTCTCAGCATTTGGTGAAGCCCTTCCCGGCCTTAATCTGTGCGGCGCAGGACGGGTAGTGTGTCTGATCGATCCGGTCGGTGACGTTTACGCATGTCCATTCGTATTGCACGATGAGTTCAAAGCAGGCAGCGTCCGTGACTCTGGAGGCTTCACTCATATCTGGCGTGGCAGCGACCTCTTTACCTCTTTGCGAGAACCCCAAAGCCCCGGAGCTTGTGGGTCGTGTGGCTCATATGACGCTTGTCAAGGTGGTTGCATGGCGGCCAAGTTCTTCACCGGTTTACCCCTCGATGGACCTGACCCCGAGTGCGTATTCGGCAATGCCGATGAAGCCCTTGCGTTGGTCGGTACCGGTTCTGCTCCAAGCCCCGGCCCAGGCCACTCAAAGCCAGTCTCCGTAAAGCTTTCATCACGACCTACATCACTGGCCCTCCACAGATGAACCTGCTCGAGCCGCTGCACCTTGGCGGCCGGGCGGCACGCAATCGGGTTGTCTTCGGCTCGCATGAAACCAACCTCGGCCATCGGCGTGGATTTTCGCCTCAAGCCTTGGCCTATTACCGTCGTCGTGCTGCTGGTGGGGCAGGAATCATTGTCCTCGAAGCAGCTTCCGTACATGTATCTGACTGGCCCTATGAACGTGCGCCGCTAGCAGAGACATGTAAAGACGATTGGGCTGACATTGGCAAGGCGCTTCATGCCGAAGGTGCGCTCGTGTTGGCTGGGTTAAACCACGCTGGCGGACAAGGGTCAAGTGCGTTCAACCAAGCGCCCTTGCTCGCACCCTCTCGCGTGCCTGAGGTAAACACCCGCGAAGTTCCAAAATCGATGGAAGAGAACGAGATCGAAGCCGTCATCAAAGGGTTTGCATCGGCCACTCGCCTAGCCCTTGATGCTGGCCTTGACGGAGTCGAGATCAACGCTGGACAGCACAGCTTGATTCGACAGTTTCTTTCAGGGTTAACAAACCAGCGCAGTGACGCTTGGGGCCAAGACAAATTGGCCTTTGCACAACAAGTTCTCGGAGCCGTAAGAAGCGAGATTGACTCATTTGTATCGGCAGAAGGAAAGCCCATCGTTGGGCTGCGTCTTTCTTGTGACGAGTTGGCACCGTGGGCTGGAATCGTTCCCGAAGCTGCTGCCGAAATTGCAACAGCTTTGTCTGGTTACGTTGACTACATAACCGTCGTGCGGGGCGCTATCTATTCCGTGGGCGCCACCCGCCCCGATGGCCATGTTGACCCTGGCTTTAATCTCGAACTCACCCGCCAAATACGTGCTGCCGTGCCATCGGAGGTGGCCGTCATTGCACAAGGATCAATAATTGATGTGCAGATGGCAAACGAAATAGTCACATCGGGTAACGCTGATTTCGTGGAGATGACTCGCGCTCAGATCGCCGACCCAGACCTAGTCTCAAAGGCAGCCGCAGGCGACGTTGCTCGCATTAGACCGTGCATTTTGTGTAACCAAACTTGTTCGGTACGCGACAACCGAAACCCGATCGTCTCATGCGTTGGCGAACCATCGGCCGGACATGAACTCGATGACCAACCGGTGGAAGGCCACGCGACTTCACCCACTTCAGTACTCATCGTCGGCGGTGGAATCGCGGGCATGGAGGCTGCCCGGGTTGCAAGCCTGCGAGGCCATACCATTCGACTCGTCGAACGCCGTTCATGGTTGGGTGGCGCTATTCGACTTGCCGCTCAAGCACCGGGACGAGAACGCTTAGCAACATTGGCTGATTGGCTCGAAGCAGAGTGTCGAACTCTCGGCGTAACCATTGAGGTTGATCACAAAGTCACCACAGCTGAAATTGAAGCGGCCCCAGCGGTGATATTTGCTACCGGCGCTCGTCACGGCCTATTGCCGTTTGGAACAGAGCCCGGAGCAATTGTGGTGCAAGCGCGCACCTTGCTCGAAGCACATCACGAAGGCGGAATGGAAGCGGTGCTCGGTCTGCTCAGTGAAGGTTCGATTCTTGTTTGGGACCCAATTGGCGGGCCCATTGCAGTTTCAGTCGCAGAAATGTTGGCAACCGTACGAGCGGTCGAATTGGTCACCCATGATCAAGTTGTTGGAAACCTATTGGCTCGCAGCGGCGACATGGGAACGGCTAATACCCGTTTGCATGGTGCAGGCGTGGCATTACACAAGCGAAGCCTGCTTCGCGATGTTGGCCCTGGTTGGGCAGAGATCGAAGCCATCTACACCGGCAAGCGCGAACGTCTAGAAGTAGGTGCGGTCGTGGCGTGTGGTCACGAGTTTGCAGAAGACGCTCTTTGGGACTCAGCAACTCAGGGAGCGGCAGCTAAGAGCGCAACTCAGCATCAAGCCGGAGATGCCGTTGCGCCTCGCACTTTGTATGAAGCTGTGCTGGAAGGGCGTCGTGCCGCTTTGGCTATCGAACGAACGAGTCCTGCATGAGTCGATACCGACACCTCTTTACGCCATTGCGCCTCGGCCCAGTCACTGTTGATAACCGCATCATCTTTTCGGCACACCTCACCAACTATGCAGAGGGAGGTCTACCCACCGAACAACATGCCGCGTACTATGCAGCTCGTGCCGCTGGCGGAGCAGGACTAATCATCACAGAAGAACACTCGGTACACCCCACTGATTGGCCCTACGAGAAGCTCATTCACGGATTTCACCGTGAAGTCATCCCTGGCTACAAGCGCATAACCGAAGCGGTGCATCGCCACGGTGTGCCGATCTTTGCTCAGATCAATCACAACGGTGGTCAAGCTTCCAGCATGTACTCACGCTTGCCAGTGTGGGCTCCATCACCAGTCGCAGACCCAATGTTTCGTGAGGTTCCAAAGGCTGTGACCCATGGCGAAATCGCAGAGATCATCGCTGGTTATGCAATGGTCGCTGGCCACTGCGCAGAGGGCGGTTTCGACGGCATCGAGTTGCAGTGTTCGCACAGCTCAATAGTGCGAGGTTTCCTTTCGCCAGCTACTAACCATCGCACCGATACCTATGGCGGCAGTCTCGACAATCGGGCGCGCATTTTACTCGAAATCGTTCACGCAGTGCGTGAAACGATCGGTCGTGATCTGGCACTTGGTGTTCGCTTGTGCGGCGACGAACTGATCGAGGGTGGCACCACAATCGACGAAGCTGTAGAGGTTGCTCGCATGGTCGAAGCATCGGGAGAGGTCGACTACATCAACACATCTATTGGGGTCGCAACCGCAACGCTGTTCATGATCGAAGCCTCAATGCACATTCCCCCCGGTTATGCGATGTTCATTCCATCGGCCATTCGCAAAGCGGTTGATCTTCCCGTCGTTGGCGTCGGACGTTTCAAAGACCCGATACAAGCTGACCGCGCATTAGAAGAAGGTCACTGCGACCTCGTTGGCATTGTTCGTGGGCAAATTGCCGATGCCGATTTCGTTGCAAAAGCACGTGCCGGACACACCGATGACATACGCCTATGTCTCTCGTGCAATCAAGAATGTGTGGGGCGAATGGGTCTCAACCGTTGGCTTGGGTGTATCGAAAACCCAAGCACCGGACGTGAGGCAGAAATAATCTCAGCGCCCGTAAAGCCACCGCTGCGGCCCAAAAAAGTACTCGTCGTTGGTGCAGGCCCTGGCGGCATGCAAGCGGCTATTTCGGCTGCAAACAGTGGGCACCAAGTCGATATATATGAACGCGACACCACACCTGGAGGACAGGTTCGCCTTGCGGCAAGCGTCGCGAACCGAGCGGAGTTCGGCGACATCATTCGCAACCAGGTAACCGAATGCAAACGACTAGGTGTCAACATTCATTTTGGAATCACTGTTGATGCTGAGTTCATCGCCACTCATCAACCAGATGTGGTCATTGTCGCCACAGGTGCCGAGCCAGAACGTCCATGGTGGGCTCCGCCGGATGTAGCAAAACCCCAAGTTGTCGACGTGCGAGATGTCCTTGAGGGCACCTCATCACCAAGTGGACGGGTGATAGTTGTCGATGAACTTGGCTTTCACCAAGCAACGAGCGTGGCTGAACTCTTGGCAGATCGAGGTTGTTCTGTCGAAGTCATCACATCTGGCATGGTCGTGGGACAAGACCTCGGAGTCACCCTCGATATGGAGGGTTGGTGCACACGAGCAGCAGCCAAAGATATCGACCAACTGACCGACCTCGTCGTCACTGGCATCGAAGATGGCAAGCTCAACGTCATGCATCACCCAACTGGGCGAAACGAACTACGCGACGCTGACTGGGTTGTGCTTGCCATTCCCCAAGCACCTGTTGAAGCTCTCTATTTCGAACTATCTAAGGCTTCACTACAGCCAGGAGCAGGGTTTGTTGTACATCGAATAGGTGACTGTGTCGCCCCACGGCGAGCACATGCCGCAGTAGTCGAAGGCCAACAAATTGGAGCGTCGCTATGAACCCACGAGCGCTTGCAATTGTGCCGGTTCGTAATGGCGTCTTGCCCCTCGGAGGCGAAGAGACCATTGCTGAATGCGATGGTTCGGCTCTATTGGTGGGCACGGGCGTCGAAGCCACCGCAAAAGAAATGACTACGTTGCCCGCTGGAGAATTATTGGGATGGGAAGCAGGCAACTTTCGCCCAGCTGCCTGGGCGGAAACGTTGTTCGAGACGATTGCACCTTATGCAACGGTGCTCTTGCCTGCCTCGCCAGACGGTCGTGACCTTGCACCTCATCTGGCTGCTGTCTTGCGTCGCCCCCTCTTGACTGGAGCGATCAGGTTGATCTTTGGTGATTCTGACACTCGCGTTGAGACAACTCGTGTCGAAGTTGCTCGTCATGGCGGCTTGGTGAGTGAGCTTTACGAAACATCCGAGCCGTTAATTGTCACTCTCCAACCTGGCGTGCGTGGCCTTGATCCGTCAGTTCAGCGAGATAGCGCAACACAACCCATTCGCATGATTAACCTTTCAATTTCGGAACCATCGTCTGCGAACAACCCTGAGTTAATAGAGATCATGCCCCCCGACCCAGCCACTATGGACCTTTCCGAAGCCCCCATGATCGTGGCGGGTGGCCAAGGGCTCGGCAGTGCAGAAGCCTTTACCCGCTTGGGTGAAATCAGTACGGCACTAGGAGCCTCACTGGGTGCAACCCGAGTAGCTGCAGATGCTGGATGGGTCGCATTCGAGCGCCAGATTGGTACCACCGGCGTGACAGTTAACCCTAAACTTTACATAGCATTCGCAATTTCAGGAGCAGTTCAACACACGAGCGGCTTAGGACATCCCGACCACATCATCTCGGTAAACCTCGACGCGAGTTGCCCCATGATGACAATGGCCGACCTCGCCATTGTCTGCGATGCCAACGATCTAATCAATGAATTAGCGGCCAGACTGTCGTTGCCAAACATCCTGGAGGCTGCGAATGACTGAACGTTTTGATGCCGTAGTTGTAGGCGCAGGGCCAGCCGGATCAGCCGCTGCACTCGTACTCGCACAAGGTGGGGCGTCGGTCTGTCTGCTCGAACGAGGTCCTTTTCCTGGCTCAAAGAACATGTACGGAGGTGTCATCTATGGGCGCATTCTCGACGAACTAATTCCCAATTGGTGGGAAGAAGCACCAGTACAGCGTTGGGTAACCAGGCGTTGCACAACCATGCTCACCGGTTCGCAGGCGCTCACTATCGACTACCGCACAAGCACATGGGGAAGCCCTCCCTACAACGGTGCCACTGCATTTAGGCCTGACTTCGATGCCTGGTTAGCAAGCAAGGCAGAAGGGGCCGGGGCCGTCGTGGTCTGCTCGACAACAGCGACCGGCCTGTTGCGAAACGAAGCCGGGGCAATAGTGGGCGTAAAGACTGACCGCCCCGATGGCGACATCGAAGCTCGCACAGTCATTGCCTGCGATGGGGTCAACTCGTTTCTAGCCAAAGAGGCCGGGCTTTACCACCACGGCGAAGCTGACCACTTCACGCTCGGAGTCAAAGAAGTGCTCGCGCTCCCCCGCCAAGACATCGAAGCACGCTTTGGCATTAGAGATCTTGAGGGTGCCGACTTCGAGATAGTTGGCTGCACTGGAGACATTCCAGGTGGCGGCTTCATCTATACAAATCTCGATTCGATTGCCGTTGGTCTCGTGTTGTCATTGCCAGGACTAGCAGCTTCTAAACGTCGCCCTGAAGACATTCTCGCTGAGATGAAATCACACCCGGCCATTGCGCCATTGGTGGAAGGCGGCGAACTCAAGGAATATTCAGCACACCTCATTCCCGAAGGTGGCTTCGACATGATGCCCGAACTCGGACAAGACAATTTGCTCATTGCCGGTGACGCTGCAGCAATGTGTCTTGCCGCTGGAATATGGCTAGAAGGTGTGAACTTCGCGATTGGTTCAGGTGCAGCAGCGGGTGAAGCTGTCCTCGAATCATTTACGCGTAGCGGCGTTGTGGCACAGCCCTTAGAGGGTTACCTGGCGCGTCTAGAAAACAACTTTGTTCTTAAAGACCACCGCAAGTTGCGCCGAGCACCCGGACTCGTCCTCTCGGAGCGGGTGCAATCTCGTTACCCTCAGCTTGCCTGCAACCTTGCTGAGCGCATGTTTACCGTTGACAACCCCAACCCAAAAAAGGGCATGATCGCATTGGGTCGCCAAGAAATGAAACGCTCGGGCATTCGCTTACGTGACCTCGCCAAAGATGCCTGGACGGGCTTAAGGACGTTCGGATGAATTCAAAATGGACTTCAATGGCCTTTGAAGATCGTATGGAAACGGTTGACTTCCGCGTTGCCGAGACTGCTCATATTGAAGTTGATAGCGAAGTCTGTCGAAGCTGCACCACGCGTTCATGTGTAAGCGCGTGCCCAGCAAGTCTGTTTGTGCCAACAACCGATGGCGGCATTCTCTTCAACTATGAAGAATGTTTCGAGTGCGGCACGTGTTACATGATCTGCAATAACGAGGGTGCCATCACATGGGCATACCCCGAGGGGGGCCACGGCGTGGTCTACAAAAAATCATGAGCACCAATAACACGGGCGCTGCTCGTATAGGGGTTGCAATGAAGTGGGTTGATCTTCGCCCAGAGGTTGACCCATTGACGGGAACGGTGCTGACCGATGCACGCTTCTCGGGTGCATCAGGTGCAGATCAAGCCGCCTTGGAACTGGCCTTACAACTCGGTGAACTCTGGGGCTCAGAAGTGGTAGCAGTAACTGTTGGCTGTGACGCATCAGAAGTGATGCTTAGAGATGCGCTCGCCGCTGGAGC
>JBBSKG010000073.1:0-13715 GCA_038256565.1 Acidimicrobiales bacterium
AAGGTGAAGAGACCCGACAATAATCCTGAACTATCTTACGGAGTGAGGCATGCAGCTTCGTGTCCCTCAGCAGCGGGCGCAACGCTTGGCTCTGATCGATCTGCACCTGCTCCCACGACGCCGAGACGCTCTGGAGAAACGTTCCCCCAAGCGCCTCATACAAGTTGTCGAAAGTCGACGACCGCAACCGGGTCTTCTTACGTTTCACCTCGGGTTGTGCTGTGGTGAGGCGAACACAATAAGCGGGCAACCACAGAGGAGCAAACCACTGCAGCTGCTCGAGTGTGCGGAGTTGGAGTAGGCCCTTGCCCGCAGACCGGATCACCTGCTCCGCCTGCCCTGACGAGGCGGCGAAGTTGTGTCCCCAGGCAACAACTTCGCTTGTTGGGCCCGTTGGCACACTCAGCTCTCCTGCGGCACTGTCGCCGAGATGTCGGCGCAACTCGTCCGGACCCCACAAGTCGATGCCAAGATCCACAGCAGTTCGATCAGCGCCTGATCGCCAACCAGAGAGACTGACAATGATGCCCTTGTTCAAGCCAAGATCGCCCACGATGTAGTTCAGCTTGGAAACCACGCCCTTCTCGATCGGTTGCTTCCAGGCTTTGCACTCCACAGCGACCCGGTACGTGGTCAACGGGTCGGACTTCTCCGCCAGCACATCGATCTCATGGCGACCGCCCGAGCGGCCTTCCAGTACTTCGTTGCACCGTGCTTCATAACCGTGGCTGCGGAAGTACTCTGCCACACGTTCCTCCAGTCTTCTTCCAAGTTCAGAGGACTCACTCACGTCATCGACCGTACCCGTTGATGACAGATGGAATCGGCATCCTACGGAACGACGTGAATCGTGATTTCAAGCTCCTGGGCAATTTCACGTGTTCGGATGCCGATGTTGCGTTCATTGCCATACCAGAGCTCTCGCCCGTGATGCAGCCCCGCTGTGATGGTCTCGGCGATCAGCCAGCCTGTGCCGCCATATTGTGCTGCGATCTGGGCGGCTTCGTCGAGATGAGGTCGAGGATCGAGCACTTCGAGCACTTGGGGATGTGGAGCACGCAGGACTTCGCGATCCGATGCTGGCAAGAGCGCGAGAACCTGGCTCAGCTGTCCTGTGCCTGAGGTGTGGATACGCTGCAGGAGACGCCAATGGGCCGAAACCGGCAACGCAAGGCCTTCGTCTGGGAAATCAAGTGGGAGCACGCCAAGAAGAGCCCGTACGGCCAAGTACTCGTCAACAACGATCAAGTAACACCAGGCTCGCAGTTACCTTCGTCAGGACCGGCACCGCCCGAGAGCATTGCATCGACATTGCCCAGGGCGGCGAGGGACTCGGCAAAGTCATCGGCCAAATCGCCGGTGGTGATCCGCAGCAGAATCGCACGCCCTTCGGGCGTTATGCGCGGATCACCCGCCCGTCGTTGCCGACGAAAATCCTCGAGGAGTTGTTGGCCTCTGGTCACCGCTCTATTGTGCCGCGTCGAAACGAAAACAGCGACCTTCATGGCTCCAATGGTGCCAAATCAAAAAAACGCCAACAGCCAGCCTCATCGCATCGGCAGCCGGGCGTGCTCAGTTAGGGCGGACAAGACCCGAGGAAGACAACTCAACGGATTGGGCTGCTCTTATTACGGCTTGGCCGTAGCGGCGACCTGGGGATCGGCTTACGCGTTCGATTGGGCCTGAGATGCTGACTGCGGCAATGACTACGCCGTCGGGGTCTCGGACTGGGGCGCTTACAGAGGCGACGCCTGCTTCTCGTTCTCCCACGCTTTGTGCGTAGCCCTTCTTCCGCACTTCTGGTGCATCAAGTAATACGGAACCTGCCGAACCACGATCGAGGGGCAGGGTTGCGCCTAAGGCAACGATCGTACGAAGCCCGTGGGGGGACTCCATTGAGACAATGCAGACGCGCTGATCATCGTGTCGAACGTAGAGCTGCACGCTTTCGCCCGTCTCGTCCCTCAAGTGTTTAAGTGCCGGGCCAGCCGCTTCTGCAATCGGATAGGCCTCCCCCGCTGCATGACCAAGCCCAACTAGGCGCAAACCGAGAGTGAAACGTCCATCGTCATCACGGCGGACAAGGCCGTGGTCCTCGAGAGCAACTGCCAAACGATGTGCCGTTGGCCGCGATATTCCAGTCGAGTTCACAAGGTCGGCCAATGAATGGGGTCTTGTCTCAAGAACGCCCAAGATAACGACCGCTTTGTCAAGCACACCAACACCTGTTAAAGTTATGTCCATAAAGTAAGACTAGCATCTCACTATATGAGACGGAGTAAATAATGACAAAACCTCTCGCCACACAGCCCCGCACAATGAGCGAAAAAGTCTGGGATCGCCATGTGGTCCACTCCGCAGAGGGCGAGCCCGACCTGCTTTACATCGACCTGCATCTCATTCATGAGGTGACCTCTCCTCAAGCATTCGATGGCCTCAGGCTCGCCAACCGTCCCCCACGACGACCCGACCTAACCGTTGCCACAATGGACCACAACGTCCCAACTGCTGGGCTCGATAAGCCACTTGAAGACCCCATCTCGGCCAAACAAATGGAAGTTCTCGCTGCAAACTGCGACGAGTTTGGCATCCGCCTATTTCCCATGGGTGACCCCGGCCAGGGCATTGTTCATGTGATCGGCCCCGAGCAAGGCTTTACACAACCCGGCATGACCATCGTCTGCGGCGACAGCCACACCTCAACACATGGAGCTTTCGGTGCGCTTGCCTTCGGTATAGGCACCAGCGAAGTCGAGCACGTTCTTGCCACCCAAACACTTCCCCAAACTCGACCAGGCACAATGGCCGTAACAGTTGAGGGCAAACTTCCCGATGGTGTCACCGCCAAAGATCTGGTGCTCGCAATAATCGGTCGCATTGGTACGGGTGGCGGCATCGGCTCGGTCATCGAATATCGAGGCGCAGCCATCAGAGGCCTTTCCATGGAAGGCCGCATGACCATATGCAACATGTCAATCGAAGCAGGCGCTCGTGCGGGCATGATCGCTCCCGACGAAGTCACCTTTGAATACCTAAAGGGCCGTCCACATGCTCCAAGCCAGGCCACATGGAGCCAAGCCCTCGATGACTGGCGTTCGCTGGTCACCGACGATGGTGCAACGTTTGACAAAGAAGTCGTGATCGACGCAACGACCTTGTCGCCCTATGTGTCATGGGGAACAAACCCTGCACAGGTTGCCCCGCTAAGCGCCTCCGTGCCCGACCCTGCCGCCATGGACGACCCCGCAGCGCGTGAATCAGCAGAACGAGCGCTTGCCTATATGGACCTCACCGCTGGCACTCCGTTGCGTGACATAGCTGTCGACACCGTGTTCATTGGCTCGTGTACCAACAGTCGCATTGAAGACCTCAGAGCCGCTGCAAGTGTGGCCAAGGGTCGCAAGGTTAAAGACGGCGTACGCACACTTGTAGTGCCTGGTTCGTTTCTGGTGAAGGCCCAAGCTGAAGCCGAGGGTCTCGACAAAATCTTTCGAGCAGCCGGGTTCGATTGGCGAGAACCGGGTTGTTCAATGTGTCTCGCCATGAACCCCGACAAGCTCAGCCCAGGCGAACGATGCGCATCAACAAGCAATAGAAACTTTGAAGGCCGCCAAGGCCGAGGAGGACGCACCCATCTCGTCTCTCCTGCCGTTGCCGCAGCCACCGCAATTGCTGGCCATTTCGCCACCCCCACAGACCTGGAGGATCAATAAATCATGGAACCCGTTCGCGTCATCACCGGAACTGCAGTACCTCTCGACCGTAGCGATGTCGACACCGACCAGATCATCCCTGCCGAATGGCTAAAACGAGTTGAGCGCACTGGCTTTGGCGATGGGCTCTTTTCAAGCTGGCGTGAATCAGATCGTGACTTTGTGCTCAACCAAGCCCAATATGCGGGCGCATCGATCTTGATCGCCGGTCCAAACTTCGGCACCGGCTCGTCACGTGAGCATGCCGTGTGGGCGCTTACCGACTACGGCTTCAAAGCGGTCATCTCGTCGCGCTTTGCCGACATCTTCAGGAACAATTCGACCAAGGCGGGTCTCGTTCCCATCACGGTCTCACCTGAAATCGCAGAATCATTGCTACGCGCCGTCGAGGCTGACCCCAGCCTGGAAATCACCATCGACATAGAACGCCGCCTAGTGGCCGCTCCATCCGCAGGCATAGAAACATCATTCCCCCTCGATGACTTCACCCAACACCGCATACTCGAAGGCCTAGATGACATCGGCCTCACCCTGCGCAACCAAGCATCTATCGACTCCTACGAAACCACCCGCCCCACATGGATGCCAACAACCGCATAAGCCACAGCCTTGTAACCCAATCTTTATCATTAGCCTCTAAACCGCCATTTCCTTGGAGTATTTATTTAGGGAACTAAGTGGGTATAAGCGACGTCCGAACTCTTTGTAGGTGACCACGATCTCGGGAGTTCATGATGCGGCGGATGACGATAGCGACAGCAGTGGTGGCGAGTCTCGTGCTTGGGGCTTGTAGTGGTAGTCGGGGAGGGCCAAGGGTGCAACTGAGCCCTGGAACGCGCCTTATTGCGTCGTTGCAGCCGTTCGACGCGTGCGGTGACATGCTTGATTATCTGCATCGTGAAGGGGCCAAGCGAGTCGGTCCATATGGCCTACCAAGCCTTGGGGGGTATGGCGGGGTCATGCCCATGGGTCAAGTCTCAAGAGATATTTCTGGACGCGAGAGTTCTCCTATGGGTCCAGTTGCCAATGCTGGCTCAAGTGTCACAAGCGAGAAAGGCGGGCCGGTTTCGGCTGATGCACTCCAAGCTGGTACCGACTACTCGGGCACCAATGTGCAAGAAGGAGGCGTAGACGAAGCCGACTTTGCAAAAACCGATGGCAATCGACTTGTTGTAATTACCCAGGGCCGCTTACAAGTTCTTGACACCAGTGAAACTCGCCCGAGCCTCTCGGGCACGGTCGCCCTTCCAGGCGATGAATGGGACCACCAGCTACTGCTTGAAGGCGATCGGGCCTTAGTGCTATCTAACGGCATGAGGGCAGCCAGCAAAACGGGGAAATCCAACCCAGACAGTAGAGAGATGCCGTACCCCTACCCTTATCAAGCACCTACGGCGGTCTTGACAGAAATTGACCTAAGCGACCCGACCAAGCCACAGATCGTCGCTACTTTGACCATCGACGGCACACAGGTCTCTGCTCGTTCAATTGGAAGGACTGCTCGCATTGTGATGCAGTCAGACCCCTCCAGCATGGGCTTTGTATCACCGCAAGGTCCAGAAGGAGATGATGTCGCAACTGAAACAAACCGCTCCATCATCGATAAGTCCACCATTGATGATTGGCTGCCCTCCTACACTCTCGATGACAAACGCCCGAGTGGAAGTGCGACCTCTAAAGGACGGCTGGTTCCTTGCGATCAGGTGAGTCGCCCACCCGAGTTCTCTGGGTTTGGCGCACTATCAGTGCTCACCGTTGACCTGAGCAAGCCTCTTGGTCTGGGCGATGCCGTCAGCGTTCTGGCAAGCGGACAGAACGTTTACGCATCTTCCGAAAACCTCTACATAGCCACCACACGCTACACAGAACAGCTCACCGACTCATCGGCCCCTCCCACTCCCTCAGCACCAACAACTGAGATTCACGCCCTTGAGATCACCGGCACCGGACCCGCTCGCTACCTGGCCTCTGGGCAAGTAAAAGGCACACTGCTAAACCAGTTCTCAATGTCTGAACACAAGGGCCATCTTCGGGTCGCAACGACCATCGAGTCCGTGTTCTGGGCCACCCCGATGCCCGAGCCCATCGGGCCAGATGACGCCGTCCAATCGACGACCGATCCATCCACCGCTGTCTCCGAGAGCATGGTGAGCGTGTTGGCCTTCGACGAGGGTCGACTGAGTCAAGTGGGCCAGGTCGGCGGACTAGGCAGGAACGAGCGAATCTACGCCGTGCGCTTCATCGGTGACCGTGGCTATGTCGTGACCTTCCGCCAAACCGACCCGCTCTATGTGGTCGACCTGTCCGACCCCACGGCCCCCGCCGTTCGTGGCGAACTGAAGGTTGCCGGGTACTCGTCTTATCTGCACCCGGTTGGAGAAAACCTCTTATTAGGACTCGGCCAAGACGCCACCGAGGAAGGCCGAATTCAGGGCACCCAACTTTCGCTCTTCGATGTCTCTGACCCAACAGTTCCTAAGCGCTTGCAAAACTACACGATGCCCCAATCGTCATCTGAGGCAGAGTACGACCACCTTGCTTTCTTGTACTGGCCCAAATCTGGCCTGACCGTTATTCCGGTGCAGTCCTATGCCACTAAAAATCCCTTCATCGGCGCACTAACTGCCACTGTTGACAAGACAAGCGGTATCACCGAAAAGGGCCGCATCACTCAACCCGTTTCTGACATCTGGGCTGGCAATATCCGTCGGTCAATGATGATCGGTGACCTTCTCTACACCATCTCAGATGTTGGCATTCAAGCTAGCGACCCATCTACCTTGGCTTCCCAGTCATGGATTACCTTCCCAGCTCAATAAAGCGAAACGCTCTAGGGCGTGACTTCGGGCTTGCGGCGGTCATGCTGCTCGCGCAGACGTATGACCTTGTTGACGGCATTAAGAAAGGCTCGTGTCGAGGCTTCAACTACGTCAGTGGAAAGTCCTCGACCTGAAACCCGCATTCCTTCAGCCTCAAGCTGAACGATCACATCGCCAAGAGCATCAACGCCACCCGTTACAGACGAAACATTGAACTCAATCAATGTCGCCTCAACCGCTGTCGCTGCCCTAATTGCCTTACAGGCAGCATCGATCATGCCGTCGCCCTCGGCAGTTGCCTCCACCTGATCACCATCTCTGATGAGCACAACCGTTGCATGTGGAGTTCCAACCGTGCCACCGCTTACCTTCAACGATTCCAACTCATAACCATGATCGACGTGGCCACCAATCTCCTCGGCAACAATCGCCTCAAGGTCAGCATCGGTCAACTGCACCTTACGATCAGCCAACTCCTTGAAACGCTTGAAAGCAGCATCGAGCGCAGGTCCTTGCAGCGTAAGGCCCATCTTGGCCAAGGTGTCGGAAAAGGCGTGGCGACCGGAGTGCTTGCCCAACACGATCTGGCTACCAGTCTGGCCAACCGATCCAGCGTCGATAATTTCATAAGTGCTTCGTTCTGCCAACACGCCATGTTGGTGAATGCCTGACTCATGTGAAAAGGCATTACGACCAACAACAGCCTTGTTGAACTGCACGGGATAACCCGTGAGACGAGAAACCAGTCGGCTCGTGCGAGCAAGCTCTTCGGTATTAATGCCAATCTCAACGCCTGGAAACTGATCGGGCCTGATCTTTAGTGCCATGACCACTTCTTCAAGCGCAGCATTACCAGCACGCTCGCCCAGGCCATTTATGCAAACCTCCACCTGACGGGCACCCGCCTGTATGCCCGCCAGGGAGTTCGCGGTCGCAAGACCCAGGTCGTTGTGACAGTGCGTCGAGGTGACGTAGTCACCCTTGACTTCACGCCGCACGTATTGGATCAGCGCCCCGAAATCCCACGGAATACCATAGCCAACGGTGTCTGGAATGTTGAGGGTGTTTGCCCCCGCATCAACCGCTGCTTGAAGCACCTCGATCATGAAATCAAGCGGCGTGCGAGTGGCGTCTTGAGGACTGAACTCAACGTCATCAGTATGTGAACGTGCTCGACTTACTCCTGCTCGTGTTTCAGCCAACACCTGTTTTTCGTTCATCTTCAACATGTGTTCCATGTGTTGTGGACTCGTTGAAATGAACACATGGATACGTGCCCGTTGAGCGTGTCGCACTGCGTCCCAGCAACGGTCAACATCAGCTAACTGAGTTCGCGAAAGACCACAAATAACTGGCCCTTCAACCTTTTTGGCAATTGCCTCAACGGCCTCGAAATCGCCTTGACTGGCAACTGGAAAACCTGCCTCGAGCACATCGACACCTAGGCGAGCAAGCTGTTCAGCAATCTCTAACTTCTCAATAGCATCCAAAGAGATGCCGGGAGACTGCTCACCGTCTCTCAATGTGGTGTCAAAGATGACGACCTTGTCGGTCATGTCAATCGCTCCAGTTTTCTGATAGGCCCTTTTGTGGGTGGCTCAACCTGCCATGGCGTGAACTGACACGATACCTGGGGCCTTGCGTAGTTGGGCGAGTAATTCGCCACCAACTTGTTGATCGGTTGCAAGAACCATGAGCGCAGCATCACCTTGAGGCGAACGACCGACGTGAATATCAGAAATGTTAATGCCCACCTCACCAAGCGATGAGGTAACAAAACCAATCATTCCAGGGCGGTCATCATTGCGCACCACCAACATGTGACTCGCTGGGGGCACCTCAACGGTGTGATCGTCAAGCATGACAATGCGTGGCTCGCTCTTAGCACCCGCCAGCGTTGCGCTCATGCGATGATTACGCCCCCGAAGAGTGACAAGGTTGACGTAGTCCTGCGTTGATGAAGTCTTGGTCTCACGTACATCTACGCCCTGTTGTTCGGCCAACTGGGGAGCGTTTACATAAGTGACCGGCTCATCCAACACGCCCCCAAAGATGCCCTTTAACACCGACAGGGTGAGAATTCGAGTGTCATAGTCAGCAAGCTGGCCTTGGTACTCAATCTCAAGAGTCTCAGGCACTCCCCCATCAAGTGATACGAGCAGGCGGCCCAGACGCTCAGCCAGTGGCAAGAACGGGCGCACCGTCTCAGAAGCCTCCGAAGCGCTCACGTTTACTGCAAACGGCACGAATTCGCTTCCAAGTGCCAACACCACCTGTTCGGCAATGGTCACACCAGCCTTATCCTGCGCCTCTGCGGTACTCGCGCCGAGGTGAGGCGTAACCACGACTTGGTCAAAAGCAAACAGGGGCGACTCGGTCATGGGCTCAGTTGCGAACACGTCGAGTGCGGCACCGGCAATCATGCCCTCGTCAAGCGCTTCAGCAAGCGAGGCTTCGTCGACAATTCCACCACGGGCGACGTTGATTATGCGCAGGTTTGGCTTTGCCTTGCGAAGCAGTTCTTTGTTTATGAGACCGGTTGTTTCGGGTGTCTTGGCCACGTGGATGGTGATGAAATCGCTACGGCCAACCAACTCGTCGAGACTCGCTAGTTCAATTCCTAATTGACGAGCCCGTTCGCTTGATACATAAGGGTCATAAGCCAAGAGATGCATGCCAAAAGCCAATGCTCGTTGTGCCACAAGCGAGCCAATACGACCAAGGCCAATGACCCCTAGGGTCTTGCCATACAGCTCGACGCCTTCCCATCGTGAGCGCTCCCATTTCCCAGCCTTTAATGCGCTGTGTGCCTGAGGAACATTGCGAGCCTGCGCAAGCAGCAGCGCCATTGAGTGTTCAGCGGCTGACAGTACGTTTGACTGAGGAGCGTTTACGACCATGACCCCTTGACTTGTAGCAGCCGCCACGTCGACATTGTCCAGTCCGATACCAGCACGACCCACCACGACCAGATCAGACCCTGCAGCAAGGAGCTCTGAGGTGACCTGAGTGGCCGAACGGACTATCAGGGCATGTGCACCGACAATTACATCGAGCAATTCATCAGCTGAGAGACCAAGGCGAACGTCGACCTCATGTCCCGCCTTTTTCAAAAACTCGAGACCAGCAGGGGCAAGTTGTTCAGAGACAAGAATTCTGGCCATGCCCCATGGTGGCCGCAGGAGAGGCACATCGCCAACTACCTCTCATCAAGTCCGTTCGTTTAACAAACTCGCCAAACGCCGCATGCCTTCTGCAATGTCATCATCAGTCAAGGCAAATGAGAAGCGAGCAAACCCTGGTGCGCCGAATGCCTCACCGGGAACCATGGCGACCTTGGCCTCATCAAGCACAACCTCAGCCAATTCGAGAGTGGAAGAAATTTTTCGACCTCGAATACTCGAACCCAGTACCGCCTTAAACGACGGGAACGTGTAAAAGGCACCTTCTGGGCGCAAGCAATTTACGCCATCCATATCGTTAAACATCGAAACCATTTGCACTCGGCGACGATCGAATGCCTCACGAAAACGCACCACATCATCGAGACCGCCCTCAAGAGCCGCCAGAGCTGCATATTGACTCACGTTGGCCACATTCGAAGTGGTGTGTGATTGAAAGTTCGACGCCGCCGTCACGATGTCACTAGGAGCAATCATCCACCCCACTCGCCACCCCGTCATCGCAAAAGTCTTGGCCACTCCGTTTACAACGATGCAACGCTCCGCTAGTTCTGGCACCAAAGTGGGCATCGACGAAAAAACAGCTCCGTCATAAGTGAGGTGCTCGTAGATCTCATCGGTGATAACCCAAACGCCATTTTGCAGCGCCCATCTTCCGATCGCCTCAACCTGATCTGGAGAATAAACCGCTCCTGTTGGGTTAGAAGGCGAAACAAAAATCAGTGCCTTAGTGCGATCAGTCAATGCTGCTTCAAGTTGATCGATGGTGACACGAAAGCCTGTGGTCTCATCTGTAGGCAACACCACCGTGCTCCCACCCGCCAAGGCGACCGGCTCAGGGTAGGTCGTCCAATAAGGCGCAGGTAAGAGAACCTCGTCGCCAGGGTTGATCAAAGTGGTGATGGCGTTATAAATAGCGTGCTTGCCGCCATTGGTTACCACCACGTTTGAAGAACTGACATTGAAACCTGAATCACGCATGGTCTTTTCAGCAATGGCTACTCGCAGTTCGGGAAGCCCTGCTGCTGGCGAATAGCGATGACTCCGAACATCACGACAAGCCAATACCGCTGCTTCAACTATGTGTTCAGGGGTTGGAAAGTCAGGCTCGCCCGCCCCAAAGCCAATGACCGACTCGCCGGCTGCCTTCAGCGCCTTGGCTTTGGCATCGACGGCCAAGGTGGCCGATTCGACGATTGCAGAGACACGATTAGAGACTCGTGAAAGGTCTTTTCCCATGTTCAATTCGCTCCTTTAAGGTTTCACTCGCGATAGTGGCACGTGATGAGCACCAATACCCCAGCTGTCCGCATTCCAACTGAACTTCTTCCTCGTGACGGACGCTTCGGATCTGGCCCTTCAAAAATCAGACCTGAGGCTGTTGACGCACTTGCGCAGGCAAGTAAGACCTGGATGGGCACCAGTCACCGCCAATCTCCGGTCAAACAGGTCGTGGCGTCTGTGCGTAATGGTTTGACATCTCTCCTAAGCGCCCCCGATGGATATGAAATCATGCTTGGCAACGGTGGAACGACCGTTTTTTGGGATGCACTCACCTTTGGCATTATCGATTCAACTAGCCAACACGCCGTCTTTGGTGAGTTCTCATCTAAGTTCGCCGAAGCCGTGGCGACCGCTCCCCATCTAGGTGCCCCTAATGTCATCGAGGCCCCCTACGGTGCTCATGCCACGCCCGAGGGCCGCGCTGGCATTGATGTTTACGCACTTACACAAAACGAAACCTCTACTGGCGTGGCCGTGCCAATCATGCGCCCTCAAGGGGCCGACGCCACCTCACTCGTAGCAGTAGACGCAACCTCTGCAGCAGCAGGTCTTCGCATTGATTTAGCCCAAACTGACGTCTACTACTTTGCACCCCAGAAATGCCTGGGCAGCGATGGCGGTCTTTGGCTCGCAGCATGTTCCCCAGCGGCGATCGAGCGCATTGGACAAATCAAAGCCTCCAAGCGCTGGATGCCCGCATCGCTTGATCTTTCAATCGCACTCGACAACAGCCGCAAAGACCAGACATATAACACCCCTGCACTCGCAACGCTTTTCCTTATGGACCAACAACTGCAATGGATCAATAACAACGGCGGCCTCGATTGGTCTGCGCGGCGTTGCGACGACTCTGCTGCCATCCTCTATGACTGGGCCAACGAACGCAGCTACACCACGGCCTTCGTCACAGACCCTGCAGTGCGCAGCCATGTGGTCGGGACCATTGACCTAGACCCAAGCGTTGACGCTGAGGCTCTCTGCAAAGTGTTGCGATCAAACGGAGTGGTCGACATCGACGCTTATCGCAAACTAGGCCGCAATCAGATTCGAGTAGCAATGTTTCCCGCCATCGACCCTGACGACGTAGCCGCACTTTGCGCATGCGTTGACTACGTGGCCGACACCCTCGGCTGAAAATTTAAGGGGCGGACGGGTCAGTGTCGCGTCTTTGAGGAATCGTCAGACGAGCGGTAGTTCCCCCACCAGCTCGTGGAAGTAGGTCGATGTCGCCGCCAAGGGAGTTTGCCAGCCCTGCCACTACATAGAGCCCCAGGCCCATTGCGCCATCTGGTTTGGTGTCATACAAAGAAATACCACGAGTAAATGGGGCGAACAAAGCAGGCATCTCATCAGCATCAATGCCAACGCCTCGATCAGAAATCTCGATGAATACATCGGACTCATCACGAGACGCCACTACCGAAACAGTTCCCCCGTCTGGTCCATAACGAACAGCGTTTACCATCAAGTTCACCAAAATTTGGCGCAAGCGACTCGGCACCGTCTCAAGCACCAGATCCTCAGGCACATCAACTTGTAGGTGCCCCGGATCAACCTGAGTCATCATCGAACGACACGCATCACTTACGACCTCTGAGAGGGGCACTCTGGTCAACGGGACGCGGTGCGACCACGGGTCACGCCCGTTGCTCATAAGGAGAATGTCCTCAACGGTCTCATCAAGCTGAATTGCTTGGCGTAGCCCAACCTTGAGCAATGAAGACACTGTCTCTGGCGGAAGATCTGCCACAAGCACTGTTTCAATGGTGCCCATGATCGAGGTCAAAGGGGTACGCAGTTCATGCGCCAAGAGCTGGCGAATGCGCCGCTGATCGCCAACTGCCTCTCGATGCTCATCAAGAGCAGCACGCAAACACTTAATGGTGTCTGCATAGGCAGCACAGAGAGAGACCAGACCAGCAACATCTTCTTCTGTGGAAACAGTTGAGTTTGATTCTGCGGGAGACATACACCACTTCCATCGACAGCAATACCACCCACCTTGAGTCTTTTGAGGGGCAAGAAGGCAACGGAGGCCACAATGGCAATGACCGTTATCGCATGTGCCATGCTGGACGACACTTGGTGGCCGTAGCTCAGCCTGGTTAGAGCGCCGCGTTGTGGTCGCGGATGTCGGGGGTTCGAGTCCCCTCGGTCACCCTTAGATCGTTTTCTCAAGCAAACGCTTGGGTTTGACGACATGTACAGTCACACAACTGCGCCTCTAGCTCAATGGCAGAGCAACGGACTCTTAATCCGCAGGTTCTGGGTTCGAATCCCAGGGGGCGCACCACCGAAGAAGCAGCTCAGGCACCATTTCGGAGCCGTCTGGGGTTTCGTCGTTTTCGGCCGAAAATGCCCCGTGGTCACACCGTGGTCACATGAGATCCGCAAGGTCAATCCGCAAGGTCTGTGTTCCGCAGCCCTTTTCTGCGAACCGCCAGGTTGCTTGAACGTCCGCACAGGGGCTATCTAGTCGTAGTCACGAACGATGGCGGCAAGACGCTCAGAGCCCTCACGCAAGCGGCTAACAGCATCCAAGAGATTCACCGTGGCCTCCTCTTCCGAGTCGCTGTCAAGTTCCTCATCGGCAAACTCGACTTCGAACGTCGCACGGATTATCGCCTCATCGACGATCTGCACAAGATCCTTGGCCTGCGCCCGAGCGTCTGCGGACGACGACGACACCTCAATCCCGATCACCACCGGGCGCACCG